>CAMLRJ010000458.1 GCA_946482345.1 uncultured Cellvibrio sp. | reverse complement strand
TCAGCGGGAATTTCCATAGAGGCTTTATCCGTTTCCAGTACAACAATGCTGTCGCCTTCTGCGATGCTATCGCCAACTTTCACGGAAATTTCTATGACTTCAACGCCTTCTGCGCCGCCGAGGTCTGGTACTTTAATTGTTTGAATAGCCACTGTGCTTCCTCTTTATTTCTATCAAAGGTTATTGATGAATAACGCAAAAAATCTCGCCCTCTTTTTGGGAGGGCGAGATTTTTATACGCTCATTGGATCCGCTTTATCCGGATCAATATTGAATTTCTTAATTGCTTTTGCAACTACATCCGCTTTGATCTTGCCTTGATCAGCCAAAGATTTCAGCGCTGCAATCACCACAAAATAACGGTTCACTTCAAAGAAGTGACGCAATTGCGTGCGAGTATCCGAACGACCGAAACCTTCTGTTCCCAATACGGTGTAATGACCAGGAACATAAGCGCGCAATTGTTCTGAATAAGTTTTCAAGTTATCGGTAGAAATAATGAATGGGCCTTCAGCCTTTTCCAATACTTCAGTGATATAAGGTTTACGTTGCGGTGCAGTTGGGTTCAACATATTCCAACGGGTTGCACGCTGACCATCGCGAGTCAATTCGTTCACGCTGGTCACACTCCACACGTCAGCCTCTACATCAAAATCTTTTCTCAAAATTTCGGCAGCAAAACGCACTTCGCGCAGAATAGTACCCGCACCCATCAATTGAACGCGGTTCTTGGCTTTGCCAGTCCCTTTTTCCAATTGATAAATACCTTTGATAATGCCTGCTTCAACACCTTCAGGCATGTCCGGATGTTGATAAGCTTCATTCATCAATGACACGTAATAAAATACGTTTTCATTGTCGTGATACATGCGCTTGATGCCGTCCTGAATAATCACCGCCAATTCATAAGCGTAGGTTGGATCATAAGAGCGGCAGTTAGGAATGGTGTTAGCAAATACGTGGCTGTGACCATCCTGATGCTGTAAACCTTCACCGTTCAAAGTCGTACGGCCTGCAGTAGCACCCAACAAGAAACCACGCGCTTGCGAATCGCCTGCTGCCCATGCCAAATCGCCAATACGTTGGAAACCGAACATGGAGTAATAAATGTAGAAAGGAATCATCGGCTTTCTGTAGTTGCTGTAAGCAGTCGCTGCAGCAATCCAAGAGGCCATTGAACCCGCTTCGTTGATACCTTCTTCCAGAATCTGACCGGTGGCTGATTCGTAATAAGACGCGATCTGGCCGTTATCATGCGGAACGTATTTTTGGCCTTCTGAGGAGTAAATCCCGACAGTTTTAAACATACCTTCCATACCAAAGGTACGCGCTTCATCAGGCACAATCGGCACAATTTGTTTACCGATTTGTTTGTCTTTCACCAGAGAAGACAGAATACGCACGAAACTCATGGTGGTGGAGATTTCACGATCACCAGTCGATTTAAGTTGTGCAGCAAAAGCATCCAGAGCAGGAACCAACAGCGGATCAAATTGTGGATTACGCGAAGGCAAAGGACCTTTCAATTCTTTGCGGCGCGCGCGCATGTATTGCATTTCGGGGCTGTCTTCTGACGGGCGGTAGTAAGGCAGCTTTTCCAAGTCTTCATCTTTAATCGGTAATTCAAAACGATCGCGGAATTTTTTCAGGTCTTCAATCACCAAACTTTTCACTGAGTGAGTTTTGTTGATGGCTTCACCTGAAGCGCCCATGCCGTAACCTTTTACGGTTTGTGCAAGTACAACAGTTGGACGGCCTTTGGTATTCACGGCTTGATGATAAGCGTTGTAGACCTTATGCGTGTCGTGACCACCGCGAGCCAAATGTAATATGTCGTCGTCCGACATATCTTTTACCAGCTCTAATAATTCAGGATATTTGCCAAAGAAATGCTCGCGTGTGTAAGCACCGCCATTGGCTTTAAAGTTTTGCATTTCGCCATCGACAACTTCATCCATGCGTTTTTGCAGAAGACCGGTTTTGTCTTTGGCGAGCAGCGCATCCCAACCACGACCCCACAACACTTTAATCACATTCCAACCCGCACCGCGGAATACGCCTTCCAACTCTTGAACGATTTTGCTGTTGCCGCGCACAGGGCCATCAAGACGCTGCAGGTTGCAGTTGATCACGAAAATTAAATTGTCGAGTTTCTCGCGAGTTGCCAGAGAAATTGCACCCAAACTTTCCGGCTCATCACATTCACCGTCGCCCAAAAATGCCCAGACTTTACGATCGGTTTTGGGGATTAAACCGCGCGCTTCCATATAACGGTTGAAGCGTGCCTGATAAATCGCTTTGATTGGACCCAAACCCATGGATACGGTTGGGAACTGCCAGTAATCCGGCATCAACCAAGGGTGAGGATAAGACGACAAACCACCACCATTTACTTCGCGGCGGAAATTATCCAAATTAGTTTCGTTTAAACGCCCTTCAACAAACGAACGGGCATACATACCGGGTGATACATGGCCTTGGAAATACACCAAATCACCGGGTGTTTCGCCTTCATTACCACGGAAAAAATGGTTAAATGCCACATCATATAAAGTGGCAGAAGACGCGAAAGATGCGATGTGACCACCGAGACCTTCATCGTTATCGTTGGCTTTCATCACCATCGCCATGGCGTTCCAACGAATGATTGATCGAATTTTTCTTTCGAGTTTTGCGTCGCCGGGATAGGGAACTTCCTGGTCAACGGGGATGGAATTGATATAAGGAGTTTGAATGGAAGAAGGTTGGGCAATGCCATTTTTAACTGCAGTATCCGACAGACTTTTCAGTAATTCGGCGGCACGTTCTTTACCGGCATGACGAACTACAGACTTAAGGGCATCCAGCCACTCTTTTGTTTCAATGGCATCAATATCGTGTTGCATTCAAATCTCCTCAGACATGCGCCTTTTGAGCACATTTCAACCTGAAAGTGGGTTTTTGACGATTGTTACCAGTGCTCTCCATGATAAAAAACACTGATAATTCATAGGGTTATAACGAAAAATCCTTGTAGTGGATCAAAAAAAGTCACGAATTCTTGCATAGCCGGGAAGTTTTTTCCAGCCCTAACGAAAGGAACCCGAATCAACACCCCGTCCAAAAAAATCCGAAGACCAAAGAATTTACAACGGCCCGCATTATGGCCCAACAAAATGATCAACTCCAAGTCTTGACCAGTAAAAAACTTGATAAATTTCAACAAGAAAGAAGCAAAACGCACCTCAAAAAGTCATTCGTAGATTTTTTGCACACTTATGAATCAACGCCGTACTTTCAGGGGATATTCTTGTAAAAAAACCAACTGTTGATATCAATCAAATGAGATCGCTGATATATCAGATACTTTACTTCTGCTTTTTTGCTACAAGTTCACAGCAATTGATAGCGCTGTCCTGAAAAAGATTGCCGAAAGCCTGGGTTCGCCGTTGGAAAAGCATCGGCAAAGCAGTTGAAAATAGTGACTTTGAAGGCCTTTTCCTGGGTAAAAACTACCCAAAGCAAGATGCAATTCTCAGTCTGTATTTTTTTCAATACCAATAATTTGACAGCGCTGTCTTATTATTGGATCATTTTCAGTGCATAGGTAGGAGCTAAAGCCAAATCCTGCTTTATCAGGTAGCACAATAATAGGTTAATAATGGCATTCGCTTGGGCTCAACCCGTGTGTCGGTGTGTTGGACGCGTAGCCTTCATCGTATGTGTCGCTTCTTATTGGTCGGTGGCCGGACAATTTCTGTAGTCTTGATTTCCATCAAGTGACTTGGCTGTCACCTCATAATTAAACGAGGGTAAGACAATGTATAAAACAAACAAA
>CAMLRJ010000457.1 GCA_946482345.1 uncultured Cellvibrio sp. | reverse complement strand
TGGCCCAGATAAATCGCGCCGATATTTTTATCGCCTAATGCCATTAATTGTTTGCTGCCGTCTTCGTTGGTCATCCAAATGCGGAGTTGGTGGTAGATGCTGTCGGCTTCGTCGATAAATTGATTGCCGTCTTCGTCATAAGCGGCGAGTTCGGCAAAACCGCGGCCGGTGTTGGGACCGAATAATTCGCTGCCGTTATTGATGATTCCGTCGTTGTTTCGATCAAGCGCTAAAAAACCACTGCCGGTTTTTAAACTGGCGAGTTGCTCTTCTGTGCCGTCGCTGTCCAGATCAAATGAAAATTGGGTTTGACTGAGTTGTGCACCCAGGCCATCAAAATTAATTACCAATGGATCAATCATTTGCACGCGCTGCACCTCGAGATTGGATTCATACACAAAATCGCGACTCATACCTAAATCAACATTAAATGAAATTTCGCGGCCATCTTGTGTGCGAATGGTGCCTTGCGCTTGAAATTGCATGCGCTCGTGTTCTTCGTAACGTTCTTGTCGGCGATAAACTACTTCATTTGCAGAGTGCAAATTACGCGAAGGAACAGGAGTATCGACTTTTAATTCAGTGGGACCGCCCTCTTCCACGACTTCTTTTGATTCTTTTAAATCGATGGAACGCCCGGTGATAGATTCAAAAATCGCTTCGAGAATCATAAGATTCACACGCGAACGCGAATCGAGACTGGTATTTAAATCGAGAGTTTGTGATTGCTGATGCTTCGCCAACAACGAACCCGCGCTGGACAAATCAACTGAAATTGTTTTTATGGGCTGAACAACTGGCGTTGGGCTCAAAGGTTCAGGGCTTGGCCCTCGCCACAGGCTCCCGGTCTCGCGCAAACTGTAGTTTTCCTGATATTCCTGCTGTGCCGACATATGAATTTGTGCGCTGGCAATAATCATGATTCACCTCAAACGAAAGGGATATAAACCTATAGCGGCAAGAAGTTGCCGCTTTTGAGGAGAATTTGGCGCGGGAATTAGATTATTTGGTTATTAGAAATAATTTCCCACAGCTTTGCGAATCGGCAGAATAATCACATCCATCGCCCGCGAAAGCGGGCGATGGATGTGATGATCTTCTCTCGTTCTGTTTGTAACCTATCCAACGGAATAAAATTCAATCGCTCCAAGGTGGCACCACTCCATAAAGCTATCGAGGCGGTATTGTGCAATCGCTGTATTGGACCTTGTGAGATTTGTATTTTTTGTATTTTGATTTGTGGAACGTAAGTGGTTTTAATACCAAGAATTCCCTGTTTAATCGCAAACCCCTCTTGATTAATGTCGTAGCCAATCGAATACCAATTTTTGACGCTCAAAAACAGAATCAACAGCAATACACCCAAAGACCACCAAACAGGGATTTCTGTCGTCATCAGGGTGGCAGCGACAACCAAAGTGATGATGCCGCCATAAATAAAAGTATCCCAAAACATTTTTGCTGGAATGCATTTTTTCCATTCAGGTGTTTGAATATTTAACATTTGCAAAATATCGCGTAATTGTTTTTCGGTAACCACTGGAATTACGAAACCCAAATTAATCTCACCCTGTTTGCGATTGGCCTCGTTGGTTTGACGAACCTCTACTGAATAGCGATTGAGTAATCTTGCAATTAAACTTTGTTTGACTACCAGTGTTTGCAATTTATGTTTTCTAAAACCACTCGCCAATCGATTTAACAAACCGGCGTGATATTGAAACCGCTCGCCCTCAACAATTAATGTGTAATTCCAATATTTCACAAGCGCTAACAATGTGGAGATTAGATACACCAACAACAAAACCAATACAACCAACACCACCACAGCCATTATTCCCAGCCACAGATTATGACTGGATAAATATTGCGAAAAAATCTGAATCAGTTCGGATTGTTGAAGCCAGGGGCCAATGTTTTGCCAGAATTTTTCATTTTGCCCCAGCAATGGCCCAAAGATCGCCACATAATAAATCAGCGTGTTGTGCATTAATCCGTAACGCAGCAAATCGATTGGCTCAAGCTTTATTTGATAATCAATTATTGGCTTTTCAGATAATGCAGCTTGATTTACTACAACAGCTTGTTCATCAGGTGATTGCACTTTTTGCGTTACAGGGAATTTTTTCTGTGCGTCGAGCACTCGCTGCTTGATGTTATTGGCCAAAAGATGGTGAATACCCGGAAGAATAATTTCTTCTTTTCCGCTGCCGGCACTTTCCAGCTTTAGCGCCCACAACCCGAAGGGACGAAAATAAACAGCCTGTTCCAGATTAGCTTCCTGCACACGTTCAAAATAAAGCGTCAGATTTTTTTTGAAGATTAATCCACGACGAATTTGAATCCTGTCATCATCAAAATGAAATTTGAAAAACCAGAAATTAATTATCGAGGCGCCTAAAAGTATCAAAACAAATCCCAAAATTCCCAAATCCAAAATCCATTCCCGTGTGGCAGGTATAGCAATAGCACCTGCGAATACCGGCCAAAGATTCAGCGCCTGATTAAAATTACGAATGAAAAAATAGACAGTGGATATTGGAGAGACGCGAGACCAATCAGAGAAGTCAGAGACTTTCATCGGCTGCCAGCTCCTCTGCATTGATTTTATCCAGAAGACGGGATTTTATGTTTGTTGCAGTTTCCAGTTTCAACCCGGGCAACTTCATATCAGACCCCAGAGTACCCGCTGTAAATACGCTTAATGTTGCCAAACCCAGGTAACGTTCGAGAGGCCCCTGACTCACTTCCATGTGTTGAATGCGATTGCAGGCTACAGAGACCTGTCGCCAATAAATAAAACCTTTCTGTAAATTAATATCATCATCACGCAATAAGTATTGTAATCGACCAGCCGTTTTCGGCGCCCAGATCAATATTAACCAAAGGGTGACAAGCACAAAAATTCCTGCAACAGCCATCAACACAGCTCTGGCTTCTTCAGGCATGATCCAAATAAAAAAACCAAACGCTGAAATAATTACCAGCATTTGCAGCAGAATATAAAAACGTAATAATTTTCGATAAGCGGGATCGACAGCTTGCCAAACTATTTTTGAAATTGAATCGTCTTGAAATGCAGAAACCGGTTTTTGATTATCATTATCCATAAACATATCCTGTTTTGTGTTGAATAATTGCTTTCAAGGGGCGAGACAATCCATGTTGCCTTGGCACGGGGCCCGTCCCTACAGGTTAATTTTTTAAAAATTAACTGATCACCAGATTATCGCGATGGATTAATTCGCTGTCGTCTTGATAGCCGAGTATTTCTGCGATTTGGCTGCTGGGTTTACCGATAATTTTTTTAGCTTCATCTGCATGATAATTCACCAAGCCGCGCGCAATTTCTTTTTCTTGCTGGTCAACGCAGATCACCATATCACCCCGTGTAAAATCACCACGCACTTCTTTTACACCAACAGGCAATAAACTTTTGCCTTGATCTCGCAATACACGCACAGCACCATCATCCAACACCAAAGTGCCACGTGTTTGTAACTGACCTGACAACCAACGTTTACGCGCCGCTTGTGGTTGCTGTGCTGCCCACAAAAAAGTCCCTATATCTTCACCGGCTGCGATTCGCAGCAAGGCGTTTTCAATGCGGCCGCCAACAATTACCGTATCTGCTCCCGAACGTGCTGCAACCCGAGCAGCACGCACCTTGGTGATCATGCCACCGCGACCCAAGGCACCGCCACCACCGGCCATTTGTTCAAGGCCAGTGTCATCAGCGGCAATTTCGCTTAATAATTTTGCGTCAGGATTGGAACGGGGATCAGAATCATACATACCTTTTTGATCGGTCAAAATTA
>CAMLRJ010000456.1 GCA_946482345.1 uncultured Cellvibrio sp. | reverse complement strand
GGTAAGCTCGCGCCGAATTTCAATATGCTGGATCCAATTAAAGCGACAATCGTCAATCCGGGTTTGTCGGTTAACGGCCAATTCGCTGAAACTGGAATTCCTGCTTCAATCGTCACCAAATATCTCGCGGAAAATGGTGTGATTATTGAAAAATGCGGGCTCTATTCTTTCTTCATTATGTTCACCATCGGTATTACCAAAGGCCGCTGGAATACCTTGTTGACCGCATTGCAACAATTTAAAGACGACTATGACAAAAACCAACCCATGTGGCGCATCATGCCGGAATTCGCACAAGCGAATACACGTTATGAGCGTATAGGCCTGCGCGATCTGTGCCAACAAATTCACGATTTCTACAAAGCATATGACGTTGCACGTTTAACTACAGAAATGTATTTGTCGGATATGCAACCCGCAATGAAACCATCCGACGCTTTTGCAAAAATGGCACACCGCGAAATCGAACGCGTGCCTTTAAACGAATTGGAAGGTCGCATCACGTCTATATTGTTAACGCCTTATCCACCAGGGATTCCATTGTTAATCCCAGGCGAACGCTTCAATAAAACCATTGTGGATTATTTGAAATTCGCCCGCGACTTCAATGAAAAATTCCCCGGCTTCGAAACCGATGTTCACGGTTTGGTGAAACGCGAAGTCGATGGAAGAAAAGATTATTTTGTGGATTGTGTGAAGCAGTAGAGAACAAAAAAGCCATCCGTGAGGATGGCTTTTTTGTTTGGTGCGATTTATTTTTCCTGCAAAAATTCCAATAAATCCTGATTCAATTGATCTTTGTTCGTGTCGGCCAAGCCGTGTGGAGCACCGTTGTAAACTTTTAATTTTGCATTTTTAATTAAAGCAGCGGATGCTTTTCCTGATATGTTAATAGGTACAATTTGATCGTCATCGCCATGAATAACTAATGTTGGCACATCAAATTTTTTCAAATCATCTCTGAAATCAGTAGCGGAAAAAGCGGCTATAGAATCATAAGTATTTTTTGCACCGGCTAACATGCCTTGCCGCCAAAAAGATTGAATCAATCCTGCAGAAGGTTTTGCACCAGATCGATTGAAACCAAAAAAGGGTCCTGATGCTATATCCAGATACAATTGCGAACGATTTTGTTGCGAGGCTTTACGTAATCCATCGAATACATCAAGTGGAATTCCATTTGGATTATCGGCAGTTTTCAGCATGATAGGCGGAACGGCGCTCACCAATACCGCTTTTTTCACTCGTTTGGTTCCGTGTCGCCCGATGTAACGTGAAATTTCTCCGCCACCCGTTGAAAATCCAACCAGTGTTACATTCTTAAGATTCAATGTTTTGATGAGATCTGCCAAATCGTCGGCGTAATGATCCATATCATTACCATCCCAGGGCTGACTGGAGCGGCCATGACCGCGACGATCATGTGCAATCACACGATAGCCTTTATCTGCCAGAAAATGCATTTGTGATTCCCAGCTATCGGAATTTAACGGCCAGCCATGACTAAAAGTAACAACCTCTCCCTGTTTTGGCCCCCAATCTTTGTAATATATTTCTACACCATCACGGGTTGTAAATGTTTCTGCCTGACTTGCGTTTATTGGAAATAAAAAACTTAACAAAAGTGTTGAAGCGATTCGATTAAATATTTTCATATCAAAAAACCTGTTTGTTAATTAAATAAAATTTCAAAATAAAAATGATTGAAGAAAAATTAATTCGCGACGACTAATTCAACATCAACATTGCCGCGAGTTGCGTTTGAATAAGGGCAGACTTGATGCGCCGCATCGACCAATTCTTGTATTTCGGTTAAGTCCAGTTCTGGGATTCGTATTTCGAGTTTTACTCGTAATGCAAAACCTGTCGGTATGGGGCCTATTCCAACGTCAGCGCCGACCTGTGCAGTTGAGGGAATGGCAATGTGTTTTTTACTCGCGACATATTTCAGTGCACCTAAAAAGCAGGCGGAGTAACCAGCGGCGAACAGTTGTTCCGGATTGGTGCCTGAGCCACCGGCACCACCCAATTCTTTGGGGGTTGATAGACGAACCGATAATGCGTTGTCATCTGATAGGGAGATGCCTTCACGACCACCAGTAGAAATGACTTTCGCGGTATAGAGAATTTGTTCGGGTTTCATAATATTGCTCCTGATTAGTGATTGATTTGTCAGTTGACGAGGAGCATTTTCTAGAAGTGTTGGATACGAAGTGATACAGTTTGTCCTGAATTTTTGACGAATCGTATTATTCTATGGTTGATCGTTTAGCCTCACTACTGGAGCACTTCAGTATCAGTGCCCAAACATTTCAGACTGGCCCTTTGTGCGGAATCAACAGTCTCGATGGGAAAGAACCCTACGGGCAGCTGCATTTATTGCGGCAGGGGCAGGCAGATGTCTGGCACGGCGGGGTCAAGGTTTTTTCCCTTTCCGAGCCAACCCTGCTTTTTTATCCACGGCCTTTTGCGCACAGGTTTGTGACTGATCCGGATCGCGGTGCGGATTTTGTTTGTGCGCATGTGTTGTTTGAGGGCGCTGCTGCAAATCCTCTCGCGAATGCCTTGCCACAAGTCGTTTGCATACCATTGGCACAATTGCCGGACAGCGTGTCTGTATTAGCATTAATATTTGCAGAAGCAGAGGCCAGTAATTGTGGTCGGCAAGCATTACTCAATCGCATGTTTGAAGTCTTGCTAATACAACTCTTACGGCAACTGATGGAAACTGGCAGTACGTCAATTGGATTACTGGCTGGCTTGGCACATACACAACTACGTCGAGCCATAGTCGCTATGCACGATAATCCAGAAAAAGAATGGTCAGTGGAAAGTCTCGCGGAAATTGCGGGAATGTCACGCAGTGTTTTTTCAAATCAATTTCGCGAATCGGTTGGCGACACCCCTGCAAATTATTTACAAGGCTGGCGAATCGGATTGGTACAAAAGTGGCTAATCAAAGGTCAGCCACTTAAATTAATTGCCGAAGAAGCCGGTTATGCCAGTGAATCCTCGCTTTCGCGCGCTTTTAAATCACAATGCGGCGTTTCACCAAAAGAATGGTTAAAACAAAAAATGGAGAAAACAATTGAATGATTTTAATAATGGATTTTCTATTGCAAAAAATTTCATGTCAGCAGAATGGATCAATCGTATTCTGCGTGATATCGAACAAACCGCTCTTGATGTTGACGTAACCGGTATTCGTCATATCGATAAAAAATTAAATTCTGTTTCTGCTTATCTTGCCAGTGCTGAATTTTTTAAAAGTGCACAATCCTATTTAACGCTTCAACATCAATTAGTAAGAACAATTCTGTTTAATAAAACATCTGAATCCAACTGGTATGTCTCATGGCATCAAGACAAAACGGTTGCTGTTGCAGAAAAATTTGATGATCCCGAGTGGAAAAATTGGAGTGTTAAAGAAGGTGCACTACATGTACAACCACCTTTAGCTGTATTGGAAACTATGGTGACGATTCGTATTCATCTGGATAATGCCACACAAGAAAATGGTTGTTTGAAAATCATTCCGGGCAGTCACCGATATGGATTGTTATCACAAGATCAAATAACGGAAATTGTTTCGCGTGACAATCCTGTTTATTGCGAAGCAATCGCAGGTGATGCTTTGATTATGCGACCACATCTGCTTCATGCATCCAGCAAAAGTATTGAACCATCACAACGCCGGGTTTTGCATTTGGAGTTTAGTGATTGGGCTTTATATCGCGCCATATAAACTTTATATGGCGCAAATGAGTCGATTGCGTCTGATTCAAATCCTGATTTATTCCAGAACAATCTCTGATTACCTCCGGA
>CAMLRJ010000455.1 GCA_946482345.1 uncultured Cellvibrio sp. | reverse complement strand
CAGACTGATTCAACACCCCAGGTAGTCGTCACCCACTGCCCATTCCATTTGGATGAAGTACCGCAAGTCGCTGGGCATTTGGTTTGTGCGTCACCATTATTCCATATAGGCCCTGCACTCACATTCCAGCATAAAGGCATCACATTGGGCACTTCAAAAACTGGCACATTTTCAGCAAGTACATGGCTTATTGCAATGCGACGCGGTGTGAGTTTGGGTGTACTGAAACTATAGGATTGCGCGTTATGACACATAAAACAATTTTGCACATTTGCAGGATTGGAATTGGTAGGGTATTGCACAAATGTTTCTGCAGTGACATTCGCCAGATTAACCGACCCTATTCCATTGACTTGATTTAAATTAGGCCAGGCTGGATTGGAATCCACATAAGTATTGGATGAAAACCAGACTGTACCAATCAAATTATAGTTGGAAAATAAGGCTTGATTCTTTGAACGCCCTGCTAAAAATCCTTGCGATGCCACATTTAAATTACTGATATTTTGTGGCCCTTGTGGTGAAAAGTTTTCCCCACCTGTTTTATTTAACAGAACCGCATTGGTTGCCGGTGAAAATTTTTGAGTTTTCACATCAAAGGATAAGACCGGTGTTTGTTTAGTTGCAGGGTTGGGTTGGGTATTCGCCTGATTCACTTGCGAAAAGGGTGTATTGGCTTTATAAAATGTGTAATTTTTTGGATCGCTACCTGTTGTTGAAAATGTATTATCAGGAATAATCGGCGAATTATCTTTATGTTCAAATGTAGCCCACAAAAATTCCGGATGATCCTGGGTTATGCCCACCACATGCAGCCCCACCAATGCTACCTTCGCCGTCACAGTAATCACTTTTCCGGATTTATCTGTTTGCGGTACAACCACATTATTTTGAATTGTTAATACCGGAACATCAGCCGTAGTCACAAATGCACCATTCGGTACAGGGCCATCACCAATTCTTAGCCAGGTTGCTTTAAAAACTGCTGCACCCACCTGAAAATAATCTTTTACATTTTTTTGATAACCGCCATTGGCAATCATATTATTTTTTGCTGTTGCAAAATAAGACTGATTCATATGCACCGATGCGTACACCGGATAACCATTGGGTGCGACCAACATATTGCCATCCGCTTCCACAATAGCCCCTGCCCCTTCAAGTCCTGTTGCATCCGTGTGTAATCGCGAAGCCAATTTTAATGCAGGTGCTTTTTTACTGACTGCTGTCGAACTACTTAATAAATCAGCGGGGGTTGGCAAACTCATAAAACGTGGCGTGTTGTTTGTATCCAGTGCAACTGCCCAGACAAATGTTTCCCATGACCACTCATGAAAATCACAATCGTTTTTAGGTGCATCTGTCGGAATTTGCGCATCGGGTTTTAGAAAATTAACCAGATTCTCACTCCAACCTAATGGGGGACACGCAGGGTCTGCAACTTTACTTGCAGCAGATTTATTGGCGTATGTCGCATCTTCCGCATAAGACACCGATATTAAATTCGCAGAAATCAACAACACTATTGCAAAGGATTTTAATACAAATCGAGATGATGGAATTTTCATGGAATTTCCTTAATAGTGATATTTATTTAAACACAATTGTGTAATCTCAAAGAAATTACAGCCGCAAAGCAACCTTAGTTGATGATTGTATTTTGTCCATCCATATTGAAATCTTGTCATAGATATCGACTGAATATCGATTTTACTTTATTTTTATAATTCTGATTTCTCATGCATAAGATTATGTAATTTATGATTTCGTAATATAAAAAATTAATCTCATCGAAAATAATGTTAGACTGCCCGTGCATTTATTTTTTGATTTACAAAATATTGAATTCACTATGCCCCTCAATAGATTCATCCAGCAAATCGGATTTCAACAAAGTTCCATTGAACGCAATAATGGTTATTGGTCATTCAATATCACCTGGAGCAGTTGTGATCCGAACTATTGGGTGATCGCTCGTAACAAGCTGAAAGATGACGATATAAAATTGGATTTACAGATTAATAATGCTTACTGGGTTGCTGATCTACAACCAAAGAACGAGTTGTTTCACATACAGTGGCGAGAGTCAGGGTTATCCGTTGAATCACAACAATTAAAATATCGGCGCGCCGCTTTATGGCCGGATATTCGTGAATTACATCGAATACCGGAATTGGTTGTTCAACTGGAAGAAAAATTGGCAATACAATTTTGCCGGCATATTAATCTTCAAGGTTCTCTTTGCACTTTGGCTGTATCAAAATCTTTTAATAAAAACGCCTTACAAAAATGGCTCGGAAATTCAGCAACCAGCTGGAGTGTTTTTTAATCTGCCACTTACAAAATGTTTTATTATTTTTTGCGCCAACCACCTAATCAATGTGACCTGGCAAACACTCTTTATCATATATTTATGACATAATCGCCCACGAAATTTGGCCGTGGATCTGATTTCAATTCCAATAATAAAAGTTAATCCACATAAATGAGCTCTGCCCGGATTCACACCGGTCGATGTAGTGACTCTAATAAATCCAACACTACTTATGTATTCAACGGAGAACAAACATGAAGCCCTTCAGTCTCAGGCCGTCGGCACTTGTTGCACTGGCCTCGGTGTTTCTTTTTTTCAGTGGCACATCACAAGCCAATACAGTGACTTCATCCAATGGTGCGGGTGTAGCCAATATTACGATCCAGAACGATTGGGGTGCGGGTTACTGCGCTGCTGTTTCTATCGCTAACAATGGCACAGCCCCAATCACCTCATGGCAAGTTGTGTTGAGCCCAAATGCTTCGCAAATTAACAATTTGTGGAATGGCAACCTCAGCGGCACCACAGTCACCAACATGGGGTATAACGGCCAGATTAATGTTGGCGGCAGTACATCATTTGGTTTTTGTGCCAACGCTACCGGCAGCAGTAATTATCAGGCAACTCTGGCAAGCATCAGCGTTGTGGGTGGTGGCGGATCGGTAAGTTCTACTTCAAGATCCAGTTCAATCAGTTCATCAAACAGGTCTTCTTCGATTTCAAGTTCGAGCCGTTCATCTTCACTATCAAGCTCCAGTCGCTCGTCTAGCAGATCATCCTCTGTTTCAAGTTCACGCTCTTCCAGCAGATCATCTTCACTGTCGAGCTCAAGCCGTTCGTCCTCGATTTCAAGTTCGAGCCGCTCATCCAGCAGATCGTCTTCAATCTCAAGCTCAAGTCGTTCATCTTCAATCTCGAGTTCAAGCCGATCGTCCAGCATCAGCTCAAGCAGCCGCTCTTCTTCGAGTAGCTCGGTGGCAAGTAATGTGACCCCGAATGCGGCAAGTAACGGCTATCCCTATTGCCGCACCGAGTCCGATCCGGATGGCGATGGCTGGGGTTGGGAAAACAGTTACTCCTGTATCGTCTACAAATCAGCTGCTGATCCGGGTGTTGGTAACTTTGCTTACTGCGCCGTTGGTGCAACCAAGCAAACGCTTTGTGCAACTGACAACGGCAGCTGGGGTAGTGAAAACGGGCAAATCTGTTTGTCCCGAAGTATGTGTCCCGGAATGGGCAGTGGGACCCAGGGAGCTATGCGTAGTGCACCCGTCAATGCCAACGCCAGCACAACCACCCGCACTGTATACACTTACCTGAAATCTATCTGGGGTAGCCGTACTCTTTCAGGACAACAAGATCTGACCTGGCAAGACAATATCGACCAATATCAACGTGTTATCAGTGATACCGGCCGTGCACCTGCCATTATGGGTTATGACTTCATGAACTACGGGCTCTACTGGAACGGTATTTCCGGCATCACCCAAACCGAAGAAGCGATTACCCATT
>CAMLRJ010000454.1 GCA_946482345.1 uncultured Cellvibrio sp. | reverse complement strand
CTCAAAGAAATTCCTGATATACACGAATTATCTGTTGCCAAAATTGATGCCTTAACAAAACAGCTCTTGGAAGAAGCAAAAAATACTGCTGTTGAACCTGATGCTCCAGAGCTGGTTCCCGACACTGAAAATGCGCAAGCTGAAACAGCTGCAGTAAAAGTGAAAGTCATATCCGAATCAGAAAAAGTTGAAACAAAAACGGAAACGACAAAAGCCGCAGCAAAACCAAAAGCAGGCAAAACCAAAACTGCAAAAATTGATGCAGCATCGGCCGCACCCACTGACTCGTCTGTAAAAAAAACGGCGCCTGTTAAAAATCAGACATCAGCAAAAAACCTGGAGCCTTCAGCCAACAACCAGGAGTCTTCAGCTAAAAACCAGGAGCCTTCAACCAAAAACCAGCAACCTTCAGTCAATCATGAGTCTGTAAACAATCAGGAGCCTTCAAAAAAATCGGCGGCGGTTAAAAAAGTTCCTGTTAAAAAATCTGCAGATAAAGTTGCACCTAAAAAGCAATTAGCTGAAAAACCCTTAGCCACGGCACAAGAAAAAAATTCTGAAGGTGAGATTGCGCAACCGGGTACAAGTCAGGTTTCGGAAGCTTCAATACAACCTCCAGTTCAGCCACCTGTTCAACAGGATCTGCCCTTGGCCAGTGATGCTGAAACCATGCCGATTGCCGATACAACAGATGGCAAACCGGGCGGAGAAAAGCGCCCCTCACTCGTGCTTGTAGACGATGCAGCAGAAGAAAATATTCACGAAGAATTAAATTTCCACAAATCCTATTTTGTGTGGGGAATGCTGACTATATTGTTGGCGATAATCGCAACGGCTGCTGCTATTTTCTGGTTGAAAAAATCCAATTGGACTCCCGTGGATGTTGCGCCCCAGGAATCAAAAATTACGGATGCTATTGGTTTTGCCGGTTTATTCGGGCTCATTCATCTTGATGTCAATCGTTTGCAATTGCTTTCTTCTTCCAGCGATGTTTTGACGCAATTCCCGGGCCCTGATGTTAATTTTTGGAAAACCATTACCCGTTCCGGTGTTGATCCTCATCAACAGGCTGATGATGCATGGTTGGCGGTTTATGAACAAGATAACCAACAAAAAATCTTGTGGGTGCTGGAAGGCAATTTTCCTGTTGATAAATGGCGTGATGCATTCAAGAAAAATTATCTGATTGATGGCGATACTCCAGACGGTATTATTTTTTCCAAAATGGATGAAAACTCTTGTGAGAAAAATGTGTTTTCCGCAAGTATTAGCAAAAACCGCATTGTAATAGGCTTACCGGAATTGGTAGCAACATTTAATGGGCGATTGCAAGCTGGAGCTGCTTCAGAAAAAAATCTTGATACCTGGACAAAAATGTATAAAACCCAAATGGCGTCTGCTGTTGTGCTTCACCCTGCACAATTGTCGCAAAGATCGGCTGCCAGTGCATTATGGAAATTATCCATTCCTGCTGAACCTGTTCAGGGAATTTATCTTGGGCTTGAACCGAAAATGTTTCCACCTGGTGTGGAGTTTAATGCACGGATTTTGAGTGAAGACAAACCATTTCTTGATGATACAGAAAAGAAATTGGCAGCCGCTGCAAGCCTGGCGAAAACCACACTGGTAATGGATTGGCCGGAAACTTCGTGGCTTTACGAGCATTTAAAAGTTTCACAAGATGTTAATCAGGTTCGTGCCACATTAAATCTCGATGAAAAAGCGCCGCAACAAATTCAAATGTTATTGGCATCACTGATGAGTAAGGCATTTGCCCCGGATGCGCCTGCAACCAAAGTGACTGAAGAACAATTGGATGTATCACCCTCTTTTGTTAATTTGCCATCTGGCGATTTACCTTCTTATACAGTAAAAAATTTTAATGAATCATTTATTGCCCAAACATCCTCTGGCCCTTTTGGTATTGGTGTGAGTGATGTCGAAAAAACAGAGCAGGACATAGAAATTAATATGGATATTAAAGCGTTTAATTTGCCGAATCTCAGCAAAGAAAATGACAGTGTATTTTTGCAAATCACCGATATTGTAGATCATCAGGATCAATCACTCCTTACCAACAGAGCCTGTGGATCGGAATCAACGCCGATTAATTCCATATACCAAGGCACAGCGATGGAAAACGATCAGCCTGTTGCCTTCACCGGTTTGCAGGGAATGAAGAAAATTGTACTGCCTGCAGGAATTGATCTACCCAATGTGGGGGCAGTTAAAGGTGTAATTCATCATCAATTGCCACTGGGTATTGAGCGAGTCAAAATTGACGGCCCTCTTGCAGGAAAAACCTTGGAAGTGCAGGGTATCAAGTTTCGTTTTTTCAATGCGGATTCCAATCGTTTATATTTTCAAATGAGTGGCAACACTGATGCACTCTTGCAAGTGAATGCACTAAATGAAGCAGGTAATGCTCTTGCCAGAATAAATGCTGTACAGGGCAATAGTTTTTTCGATCAAGGCAAAACAATGAGCCTTGATTTTCAGGGGAACATTTCCGCAGCAGAAATTGTGGTTGCCACCCAAGTGGAGCAAAAAAATTACGAATTCAGTATTGCGAGACTTTTCCCACCCGCAAAACCTTTTGTGCAAGAAAAACCTGAACCTGCATATTTGAAGAAAGTTAATTTACCTGCACTGGAAAAAGATACTCCACCAAATGATGTGGCGTATGCGACCCAGCCCATACAAATCGTTACTGCAGGGCCAGCAGTGATTGCGCTAAATGAGTTAAGTATTTCAGAAAATAAATTATCGCTGACAGCCGACATCTACACGCGCAATTCGCATCCACTTGCTGATCAATTAGGCACAGCCAGTTTGGTGATTACGGAAATAGAAGATTCATCCGGTAATTTACACACAGTCAATCAGCGAACGCCTGTGGCTTTTGAAGCTGATACCAGTCGTCCATGGCTGCGCGGTGTTTTGGAAATACGGGATCGCCCGATTGAACAGTCAGATGCAATTGCTTTCTGGGGAAAATTGGTGTTTACCGCAATGGAAGATCCCGTGCCTATCAAGGTGCCTTTCCAATTTGGTATGCAATGGAACAGCAATGAAGGTGTTTTAAAATTGCGTCGATGGGAAGAGGGCCATTTGATATTTGATGTCGAAGGCAACTTTCCCGAGTTAATGGCAATAAAAGCCCTGGATGAAAAGGGGCTGCTGGTTAGCCAACCCGCCGAACTGCGAACCAGCGCCGGGAAAAATACGATTGAACTGGATGTAAAACAAATCCCGGAAACTATTGAATTCAATATCTCCCGCACCAAAAACTCAACCGAGTTTCCATTAGAGATTCGCGTACAGTAACTTCTTTTATTTGTTACTGAATAGATATTGCGAATAATTATCATTTATGAAAATATGTGTCATCTTGGTTAGCAGGACATGTGATGACACATTATTTACCCACAATTAATCGAATAGTCGCTGCGCTTCTGGGTGGTTATGCATTTACCTGGGGTTTTACCGCATTGGGTATTGCCGGGCTGGTCGCCTTGGGCGTGGATTTTCACGAGGCGGAAACAGGCGTTCTGTTGCTCTCGTTTTTGGTGTTTTTGGGCTTGTTTCTGTGGACATTTGCCGCCAGAAATATGCTGAAAGTCTGGGGCGTTCTGCTGGCAGGTGCTTTGTCCATGACCTGTATAGCACTTGTCTTACAAAGCCATTTGGCAGGATAGGGGAGGCATATGTTTAATAATTTCCGCGTTTCCATGACCTGGGTTCACACCTGGTTCGGTTTGGTGTTGGGCTTTGTGCTGATGATTTGTTTTTTCTTTGGATCGCTTTCGGTGTTTGATCGGGAGATCGACCG
>CAMLRJ010000453.1 GCA_946482345.1 uncultured Cellvibrio sp. | reverse complement strand
GATCCGCGAATGGAAGGTATTACACCTTCAACCAAAGGTAGTTTGTAATTCATGTTAGATGTGAAAAAAAAATCGGTGATTGCGGTTATTGATTACGGCATGGGTAATTTGCATTCGGTTGCCAGTGCATTGAATCATGTTGCACCGGATCAAGAAGTGATTGTCACTTCCGATCCCGCAAAAGTTGCCTCAGCTGATCGCGTAATTTTCCCCGGTGTCGGTGCCATTCGCGATTGCATGGCAGAAATTAAGCGTCTCGGTTTCGACAAATTGTTGCGTGAACAAATCGCCACCGGTAAACCTGTGTTGGCGATTTGTGTCGGCATGCAAGCCTTGATGGATCACAGCGAAGAAAATGATGGCGTTGATTGCATTGGGTTGGTTGCGGGCAATGTGAAATTTTTCGGCGAGCAACATAAAGATTCTGCCGGAAACTCGCTGAAGGTCCCTCACATGGGTTGGAATCAGGTTCATCACAATGATCACCCGCTTTGGCAAAATATTCCGCAAGATAGCCGTTTTTATTTTGTGCACAGTTTTTATATTTTGTTGAAAGATCAATCACTGGTAGCTGCAACCTGCGATTATGGTTTGCAATTTCACGCAGCCTTGGCGAATAACAATTTATTCGCTGTGCAATTCCACCCGGAAAAAAGTCATACGGCGGGATTGCAATTATTGAAAAATTTTACGAATTGGAATGGTAAGGCTTAATGTTAATTATCCCCGCAATTGATTTAAAAGATGGCCAGTGCGTGCGTTTGCGTCAGGGCTTGATGGATGACTCCACGGTTTTTTCTGATGATCCGGTCGCAATGGCCAAGCAATGGGTTGATCAAGGTTGTCGACGTTTGCATCTGGTGGATTTAAACGGTGCATTCGAAGGCAAGCCCGTTAACGGTGGTGTTGTGACTGCCATTGCAAAAGCTTATCCCAATCTGCCGATTCAAATCGGCGGTGGCATTCGCAGTGCAGCGACTATCGAATACTATCTGCAAGCCGGTGTGCAATACGTGATTATCGGAACCAAAGCGGTAAAAGAACCGCAATTTGTAACCGATATGTGCAAACAATTTCCCGGCCACATTATTGTCGGTTTGGATGCAAAAGACGGTTGGGTTGCAACTGATGGTTGGGCCGAAGTTTCCAACGTTCAAGCCAGTGAATTAGCTAAACGTTTTGAACAAGACGGCGTTAGCAGTATTGTCTACACCGACATTGCGCGCGACGGCATGATGCAAGGCGTAAACGTGCAAGCGACAGTTGCTATGGCGCAAGCATCCAGCATTCCGGTAATTGCATCCGGTGGTATTACCGATATGAAAGATATCATCGCGTTAAAAGCCGAATCACACAAAGGCATTTGCGGCGCGATTACTGGTCGTGCGATTTACGAAGGCACGTTAAATATGGCCGAAGCACAAGCCTATTGCGATCAATAACAGGCAAATTTTATGGCTCTTGCAAAACGAATTATTCCTTGTCTTGATGTTGATAATGGTCGCGTAGTCAAAGGCGTTAAGTTTTTGGATATACGCGATGCTGGCGATCCGGTTGAAATTGCCAAACGTTACAATCAGGAAGGCGCGGATGAAATTACTTTTCTGGATATCACCGCAACTCATGAAGGCCGCGACACTACTGTGCACACAGTTGAAAAAATTGCCGCTGAGGTTTTCATTCCTTTAACAGTCGGTGGGGGCATTCGCACAGTCGATGACATTCGCACTATGTTGAATGCAGGTGCTGATAAAGTCAGTATCAATTCTGCAGCAGTTTTTAATCCGGATTTTGTAAAAGCTGCTTCAGACAGATTTGGTGCGCAATGTATTGTAGTGGCGATCGATGCGAAAAAAGTCAGCGCAGAAAATGAAACACCGCGCTGGGAAATTTTTACGCACGGCGGACGTAAACCCACTGGCATCAATGCAGTTGAATGGGCAGCGAAGATGGCTGAGTTCGGCGCAGGTGAAATTCTGCTAACCAGTATGGATGGCGATGGAACCAAAAAAGGTTATGACTTGGGTGTGACACGTGCGATCAGTGATGCTGTACCTATTCCCGTAATTGCGTCAGGCGGTGTTGGTAATTTGCAACACCTGGTGGATGGTGTGACTCTAGGTCGTGCTGATGCTGTGTTGGCAGCGAGTATTTTTCACTTCAGAGAATACACATTGCAGCAGGCAAAAGAATTTATGCGTGATCAGGGAATTGAGGTCAGGTTGTAAACAAAATCAATAATAAACAAAAAGGGCCGTATGGCCCTTTTTGTTTATTCAATTTCTGATCTCAAGCCGCTCTATAAAGCCTTAAGAGATCTGTGATTTTGGGTTCGGATTCACAGAGGAACTCTATAAATTCCGTCACTCCCAATTCAGCATCTTTCTGGCTGTCAAACGGTCCTATATCAACACCCTCACGGGTGGTGTAGTACCAATAACCGCCTTTCTGGATAAAGCGTGAATTTCGATCAGGAGCATTACCTTGTTCACCAAATCTGTTTGCTGTCGCCATAATAAATTCCTCTAAATGAAAATACTTAAAACCACCTTGTTCGGGGTGACGGACATCGCAGCCGTATGGCAATTATATGTCTTGTCCCCGGTTTTCGTTAGATTGTGTTTTCATGGCACTTTATTGTTTTAATAACGAAAGACGCTGTTTTGTGACGTGGTTCTCGGTAAAAAATCTAATTTTGGAAAGAGAGGATTAATTTCTGGTGAATATTCCAGCTCTATAGGGCAATAACCCGGTCGCTCTGTTTCGAATCCTGTGAGAAGTTCGGATACCAGTACCAGATCTATTGATTGTGTTTTGGCTATTTCACTGACTTCTTGCAATACCTGAATAGTTTCCGGATAAGGGTGGCCAATCGCAATAGCGCTGCCTTTGGATTTGGCTATATCGATCGCAAGCAATAGCTGTTTGCGAATCCGGGTCAGACTGCGATTGTCATCCAAAAAAACGTCCCGTTTACGGCTGGGTAATTGATGAACCTGAGCCTGATTTAATGCCTGTGTTTTAGCCGTGGTTCGGCTATCAATAAAATAAAGTTGATGTAATTTTAGATAGCTCATCAGCCAACCCATTATTTGCGTATTTTGGGTTAACTGGCTGCCCATATGGTTGTTGACCCCTTTTACATGGGGAATGTTGGCCAGATCCTGATTGAGGGTATCAATTAATCCGGCATGTGAAATGTTATTGGTTAATGCACCCGGCCCCAAAGGAATATTGCGTTCATTGCTCATAGGTGCATGCAACATAATTTCCTTACCATTCCTGTGAGCAATTCTGGCAAGACTTTCTCCGTGAGGAGTGAATGGCAACACGGCGAGGGTCAGTTTAAATGGAAGTTCAGCAACAGCCAGCCCATTTTTTTTATTGTATCCAATATCATCGATGATGATGGCGAGTTTGGCTGTTTCTGACCAGGCAATAGTCGGTGACCATAAAATAATTAGCAGCAAGTAATATGAAAAATAATTGATTCTAAAAATGGTTAACCTGTTTTTTTGTGCGCCTGAATATTTCATTGAGAATTGGTGTGACGAGTTTCTACTGTACTGTTTTCGGTTGATGTATTAATTCTTGGAATTAAGACTTGCAAACCTTTCAGCAAATTAAGCGCTTCCTGTAATTGATTGTCCTCTTTTAATAATTGCAAATTTGAAATGCGTTTTTCACGACGGCTGGCACTGTTGCTTTCGGTATTTTTATTGGCATTGTTTAAATGATTATTAAAGTCCGCTTCAGTTGATTGGTTAATGCCTTCAATTCGGGTGAGATAAGCTTTTTCAATAACGACATCAGGTACTATGCCCTGTGCTTGTATGG
>CAMLRJ010000452.1 GCA_946482345.1 uncultured Cellvibrio sp. | reverse complement strand
GGAAACCAACCCTGCCCCCGAGCCCATACCGAAATACGTGTTGCATTATCGTCCATCTGAATAGATGGCTTTCCCCATAAGCCAATTAATGCTTGCTGGGCAGTGTTGCTCGGCAGTGATGCAAGATGGGAAACATGCATTTTCAATTTATGCCTTAAAAAGGTATCACTAACTGGCCTCACAGCTTTAGCTTCCCGATTATATTCAGCCCACTTGCTCTGTGTAATCGTTACGACAGCAGACGCTTGAAACTCACAAATCACTTCACCTTGTTGAATAAACTCTTGTCGCGCAAGGTTTACGTTATTCCCCATGACCGGAACTTCCACATCATGATTAACAACATCAAGTGATGAATAAAGAACCTCAAATTGACCGTCACATAACTGTTTAGCAACTAATCGCCAATTATCATCAATAGCTTTTCTGCTCTTGGAAAAATATTCGATTCGGTAATACTGCGGAGCAATCGGCAACACGACATAGCCACTATTTTTCCTATATGGACCATATATTGAATTGCACCCCAACAAGATAGCCACAACCAGCGATCCGCCAACGATAAAACGTGCCAGCATCGGGAATTGACTTAATCCAGCCATTTCGCCAACCAGGCATTTGCATCTTGATCTCGAGTTTTCTCATGCCAGAGATCAAAATTGGGTTCGTTTATTCTTGCTGGGCCAAATTCCCAAGGAATCTCACCGCTCAATTTTTTCCGCATAAGGGCAGTAGCTGAATCAACGTCAAAATAGGCTTGCAGGCTCTCTTTGGATCTTTCCGGTTCATCAGGATAACGCTTCGGACCACGATCGCGCGTCCAACTTATCCAGGCTTGAAGCTCTTCTTTCGAATAAGCAACGGCTGGAAATGCAAATAGGCTGGACTCGTGCCCATGTGTTCCCTCGGGGGTATCAATATAACTGACATACCGACTGCCCTTACTGAACTTTTTGATGATATTCAAAGGGATACCATCATCCACTTCTTCTTCCTCTCGCCAATAACCGGTTATGCAATACACGTACTCACCTTCAAAACCCTGACGAGAATTAAACTCTGGACAGCCATTGTTTATGTCAAATAGCTTATTCAGTCTTTCGGTAAATCCCTTCGCATCAAGAGCCTTTTGACGATGGTCAGGACTCCAAGTGAATAGTACAGACAAGCTATGGATTATCGCCGAATGCGGGGAATGAGAACCAATAAACTTTCTATCCCCGATCGCGTTTTCGCTTAACGTTATTTGCATTTCATGCTCCCACTTAGGGCGACTCTAGATAAACGGTTCCGACGTACGGCTGTTTCGTCTGGAGATCCATGTCAAAAAACACTGTAAAACCCAGACCCGATTCAGTATCTACATGAAAAACCTTCCGTGTACCCCCGTCTGGGTTATCAGCATATTTTTGCACATCATTATCCCACGCCTTTTGCGCTGCTCTTCTAGCTGCAGCAATATAATCTGCATCACTGATTTTGCTGGAATAATAAACGCTCTTTTCAGGCGGATAACTTTCCTTTTTATAGATCACATTCCCAGACTCATCATAATCAATCGTGCCATCGCGTTTGACCGCGGGGATTTTGTATTTATAGCGGGCCCCCACAACATTCCCATTCATATCCTTAATCGGCAGAGGATCGCCAACTATCACACCCATTTCATCACCGGGCGCACGAACAACATCAGGGTTATTCAGCTGTGCTTCTGAGTAGCTTCTAGGGTTCTCCAATGCCGTCATAAACTCTTGATCTTTATGGCCACCTGAGAGACCGCCATCTTTGACAACATATTTTCCACCAACTTTCTCTACATTCACGATATGATCATCAAAATCTGCGCGAGGCTGAAAGTTGTCGTCTTTGTAAATAACCGCATGTCTTATAGTCCCGGAATCACTGCTGCTGTCATGCTGACTAGCGGGTATGTAGGTAGGCGTGTTAGTACCTCTCTTACCCGGAGAAATACCCGTAACATTTTCAACTATCCATGCCAACCCATCTGTTTCGTCAACTGCCCATTCTCCACTACTGTAGGCGTCTTTAGTTTCACCGAATGAGCTGTGACCCAAAAATGCAACACCGGAAAGACTGACGTTGTGTGTTAGTTGATCCTTCAGTTCCAGTAATTCTGCCGGCATAAGCTTATCGTAGCCGTAGTTTATACCCACTGTAATGGCAGCTTTTATTGGTCCACCCGTGATCACCGTATACGCGATCTCCGCAGCCTGTAGCTCTAGGGGACTGAATGAACTAACAGCTTTATTTGTCGCAGCCAAAAACTCTAGAGCGTAACTTTCACCGGGACGTGCTGCCGTCACATGTACTATAGGCAATGTACCGTCTTCGTAAAAAGTCGCATTTGCTCTGTTTTTTGCCGCCACGTCATAGTGGCTACCGTCCGATAATAGATGTTCATCGTAAGCACTGAGTGAATCTAGAACGTCGTTTTGCTCAAGCTTTGCAATTAGAGTTTCGATGACATCCGATGCTATACCTTTCTGCGCCAACCCCTCCCTGATATCAGACTTATATTTACTTTTAAATCTTTCAGCCCGAGTGGCATTAAACGGCAAGACGTCCTCTCCATTGAGCTCTCGGTACAAATCCAAAAGGTAAGTCGCTTTATAAATATTGGCCGCAGCAACCGCTTCCGCTGAACCGGCTGCAGCATTTACATCGCCACCCAAAGCAAATGCAGCGAAAGCTGCACTGAGTTTCGACAGATCTACTCCATGCGCCAGGAGAAAATTCGCTTCTGTTTCTATACTTCGATAACTAACTAAAGCACCATTTCTGGTATTTTCTGCCCAATTACGAATCCTGGCTTCAATCAAATCCGCTGTTGCCTGACCAATAACCGCACCGCCTGCTCCGGACGCACAACCATTCTCAACATCAGCATCCTGGATTTCATTAGTCAATGAACCAGTCAAACATCCCATAGCGGCATGGGCTATATATTTAGTTGCTGTACTAAAATCAGCTGCATTTGCAATTTTGTTGCTGATGTTATTACCAATTGTGTTCACTGCATTTACCAATAATGCACTGTTAAATGCATTAAGGTAATCATCAGAGTTGCCACCATTGATAGTTACTGCGATACCAGCAGAAACGGTTGAATTAACAATAGCTTGTCCCGCCTGGCTGGCAAATTGTGTAACTGGACTTGCTGTTGATGGCACGTCAAATAAATTCAAACCATCTACCGCTGAAAGGGCTCCTGCTGTTGCCATAGAAATCGCTAATGATTTAAGGCTTTCATCGCTATCCATTGCATTAAGCGTTTCACGCAAATTGTTGCCCGCTGCTAAACTCTGCGTTGCTTGGGTAGCGAGTGTAAGAGCACCAGCCTGCAAAATTGCACCTGTCGCAGTGACCGATGTTACACCAGCAGCTGTAGAAACCCCGATAGCTCCACCTCCCGACCCAAGCAAACCTGCTCCCATAGGCCCCATAGCCACAGCAACGCAAATAGCAATAATCGCCATCGCAGCAGGACTGAGGGTGGAGTTGGATTTGCGTATTTCTTCATGTATCTCTTCAACCGCATCCCAGTTGATTGTTGCGCCATCACATTGTTCCACAGAGCCAGTAACATCCACAGCATTGCTAGGAACAACACCGGATATAGGCCCTTTCGGTTTTTCAATCCAACATTTATTATAAAGATCCGCCATCCAGGACATCTCTGGCATCTTGGCGTATTCTTCCAATTGCTGTTTTAAACTTGCCCCTTGTTTACCCGTGTACTCAATATTGATACCTGTTAGAGCCTCTACCTCCAACCCACCGATAATCGCATTTTGTACATTATTTTCATGCACTATATC
>CAMLRJ010000451.1 GCA_946482345.1 uncultured Cellvibrio sp. | reverse complement strand
ACCACCGCAACGCCTGCTCATTTATCGTCATTTCCCGAAAAAAAAGACCTACATGTTCATATTCGTAGGCCTTAAATCGTTCGGTATCTTTGGTTCGTTCCTGCACAATAAATGGCACCACATACAAAATCTGTCGAAGCCATTTAAAAAAATCTGCATTATCGATATTTAAGAGATAATGAATGGGATAAAACGGGTATGTAGTTAGGATACCGTGGAATAAGTCCCCCAATCCTTTTTTTGCAGGATCGCGTCGAAACCTTTTGTCTGACGGTAATCTTTCTTGCAGTGTTTCTGCCAATGCCAACCACTGATGGGTCTGCTGGACAATATTTGCGTTCAGGCTGATGTCTTCCAGCCATGCTTCGTTGTAGGTTGCTATAAAGTTTTTCAGTACCGCGCCCAGTCTCTCCATATCCGGTGGGGTATCTAAATGCCGTAAAAACTCGGCAAACCGAATTTCCTCGCTCTCAGAGATGCCCATCAACCGAAAAACTTCATCATACTCGGTGCTGTACAACGGCGTTTATTCCTTACGGCTCTTGCGGTCAGATAAACGGCGGTCAGAACTGAACTTGGGAAACTGCTGAACAACCTCCTCTGGCAAGTTTTCTCTTATGAAGTCCAGTTGTGCGGCGACTTTTGTGCCCAGAGAAAACAGAATTGCACTGCCAGCGACATCAATCGCTGCAAGTTGTTGGATGTATTTGGTTGTAGCTTTCTCGTGCACTAAGACGGAAATGCTATTAAGGTGGTCAGTTTTTGCCGCAGCTTTGGAGGATGTATTTTTAGCGTGAAACACTGACAACAGCTCAAATTGCCGCAGACCAGCGAAAACCCAATAGTTCGCTTCATCTTTTTGCTGAACCACATGGATTGGGTAAAGCTGGAGCAGTGTAGCCAGACTATCGACTGAAAAGTCCGCGATAGTCGCCGAATACATTAACTGACTGGTCTTTTTGGTTTGTTCGCTGAGTTTAGGGTGAAGCCCTGCCAACATCTCAAATGGCACGGTGGTTAACTGCATAAGAATGCCGTGGATGAAAGTCCGTTTGTGTATCGAATTTAGCAAAGCGGGCGGGGGAGAACCAGTGGTTTTGGGGAATAGAATTTTCGACAGGTCTCATTGAATACATGTTTTTTACGACTCTTGTCATAAGTTATCGCCGTTCATTAATAATGAACAGCGATAACTTATTAAACGATCTCTAGATATCCTTGCGTTCATTTTGCTATAGTGTTCATTAATAATGAACGGCTCAAAGTTCTGTATTGGGAGGGCTATGTCTTATAGAACTGATACCGATTTACTTCGATTCGTCATCAGCCTTGCCAATGACACGTATGGGCTTGGGTTGCAGATTAAATTATTGGATAGCGATAAAGCCGATGCGAGGGTGCAGCTCAGTCTTGCAGATGGCGTTGTTTCACTGCTGGTGGAAGTAAAGCGCTGGGCTAACCATATCGACACAGAACTGTTGCTGATGAAGCTCAGCAGAAAATCGCCCATTCAGGACATTATTCTGGTCGCACAGTACATCAACCCTAAAATGGCCGGACGATTAAAGGATGCAGGACTGCAGTTTTTAGATGCTGCCGGCAATATTTATCTGAGGCAACCAGGTCACTTTATTTTTGTGACTGGGAATAAAGAGCGCGACTTGGCTCATGAAGAGGGTAAGACAGCCCCCGTGGCCAAAGCGTTGTCTGCAAAAGCACTTGTAGTGATGTACACCATTCTTAAAGAGCGTGATGCATTGCAGTGGTCATATCGCATGTTTTCAGAGAAAACTTCGGTTTCAATCGGGATGATTTCCCAAGTGATGCGTGACCTAGAGCAACAAGGCTATCTGACAAAGTCAGTATCCGGGGAAACACGCATTTTGCAGCCCGAAGAACTACTCCAGCGTTGGATCGCAGGATATATGGAGGTCTGGCGCAAGTTCCGCAGTCATGAACGTTGGGTCTCCAATGAACCCTTCTGGCAAGATGAGCGACAACTTTGCACTTCAACTGCTGTTGTCGGTGGTGAAATTGCGGCTTCTCATTACCTGAATTATTTAAATCCGGGCTCCGCAATGTTTTTTGCTACGAGACAAGAAGTGGAGGGCATGGCCAGGACCTTCAGGCTGAGAAAAGCGCGAACAGATTTTGAACCCGGTTATAAAGTTAGTTTCATGGAGCCAATGATGCCTAAAGAGCTACTTTTAGGTGATGACGGCTATGCACATCCACTGTTAGCTTATGCTGAACTAATTGCATCGAAAGATCCGCGCAATATTGAAACTGCAAAGCGACTGTATGACAGATATCTTGGTTATTGATCAATTGCCGCAGGGCGTCGTCGAGATTTACCGCGACGTCAATGCAATTGCAAGCGGGCTGCGTATTCCTTATCTAGTGGTCGGAGCCACGGCGCGCGACCTCATCCTCTATCATGGATTTGGTGCTGCTATTGAGCGTGGGACCCGGGACATTGATTTTGGAATTAAAATCAGAACTTGGGAAGATTTCCATAAAATGTCAGCAGGTTTAGTCGCCAGGGGATTTGAGCAAGACCTGCAGGTCAAACATCGTTTTCACCGTGATGACTCTGATGGCTTACCCTGGGATATTGATATCGTACCATTTGGTTTTGAAGAACAGAGCACTGAAATTGCTTGGCCACCAAACGGCGACATAGTGATGACCATTTTGGGTTTTGATGAAGCTCTGGAACATGCAATTCAGGTACAAATCGCAGATGAAACCCGAATAAATATTTGCTCTCCTGCTGCGATGGCCGCTCTCAAACTGGTTGCATGGGTTGAGCGTGATCCGGCAATCCGACAAAAAGATGCTTCAGACTTGCTCTATTTAATGAAGTCTTACTCCAAAATCCCGGCGGTGAATGATTCACTATACGGCGATGGGTTTATGGAACGTCGGGATTATGACGAACATCTTGCCGCTGCTGAAAAGCTGGGCGCAGATATGATAGCAATCATGTCCGAAGCGACAAGGTCATTTTTGTATTCACAAATCTTCAGTCAACAAACCATGATTGATGGACTTATCCGACATGTGAAGCTGACGAGCCATGAACCTTGGGATAGGTGTCGTGAGTTAGTGGATGCATTCATTGCCGGCACGAGGTTAAACGCGGGCTGAGTATTTGTTGATGAGTAATCATTGAGGTATGGTCAGGGAGACTACTTCTAATTGGTCACGCACCGCCAGTGGTGTGGCGCATATTGAAATAACTTGGCACCCACGGGGTAGTAGGTTTCGACCTCTTTACAACTAATCGCTACCAGTAGTGCTTACATCCGCATTTTTTCACACCAGCTTTTTGTTGTTGCCGTAAGTCATTTATGCGTTTCGTTTGCGAATGTACCGCTTTAGGTTCCAGTGCGGTTCACCGGCTTTCACTTCTCAATGCTTGCGCACAAATCAGCTATTTGGATGACCGTTAGTCTTTCCGTATGAGAGTTAGGGAAATGCAGTGATTCTCTTTTGAAAATCTGCCATTCATCCAAATGGCAGATTTGCACGCACGCATTGACAAGCCAAAGCCTGGTGAACCTGAAAAGTCAGGTGAAAGCATGTGTCAAAAAATGAATAAAATTAAGTGCAATAAATGAGACCATAATGATCGTTAGTCAACGTTCCTAACTGGCCTAAATAGTAAATTGACACTGATGTTCAGGAACAGTAAAATATGTTCATATTCCTTGATTTATATGGGTTTATCATGGTTAAACGTAATCCTGGCATGATTGCTAATTCGAACCTGAGACCCAAATGGAGTGTTCTCCGGAGGCAGAGGTCTCAGGTTCGAATCCTGACGGGTGCGCCATATAAATCAA
>CAMLRJ010000450.1 GCA_946482345.1 uncultured Cellvibrio sp. | reverse complement strand
TGCAGTCGCAAGCGGATCAGCTGACACAGAGTGTTGCACAATTTAAATTATCCACCGATCAACAATCGAGATTTGGATCGGCTCCGAGATTGTCGGCTCCGAAACAAATTGCTAATAAAACGGCATCCACTCTCGACCAAAAAGTTAATACCGCCCAAAGGCAGCGCTGAAGATGAGTGGGAAACGTTTTAGGTTTTCACATTAAAGCTTTTACCCCCTCCTAACCTCCCCCCTTGGCAAGGGGGAGGGACTTTACTCCCTACTTAATGCAGAGTGGGATTTGTCCCCTCCCCTTGCTAAGGGGAGGGTTAGGGTGGGGTGAAAAATCCGGAGAAAATAATTGCCAGCAGCCAATTTAAATGAACGTGAATTCAGTTATACCGACAAGGATTTTGAGCGGGTAAGGAAAATTATCTATAAAAAAGCGGGAATTAATTTATCTGACAGCAAAAAGCAGTTGGTCTATAGCCGCCTTGCCAGGCGGCTACGAGCTTTGGGTTTACCGGATTTTTCTGCTTACTTAATATTTCTTGAAAATACGGATGAAGAACAACAAGAATTTGTTAATGCATTAACAACCAATCTCACCGCTTTTTTTCGGGAAGATCATCATTTCAAAACACTTCATCAATTTGCGTGTAACTTTCAGCATCAGCGTAATATGCGTGTATGGTGTTCGGCAGCTAGTACGGGTGAAGAGCCTTATTCTATCGCTATTACATTAGCCGAAGCTTTTGGTTGCTATGATCCACCGGTTGAAATTATTGCATCGGATATTGACAGTAATGTTCTTAATGAAGGAAGTAATGCTATTTATAATTACGACCGTATTGAAAGTTTAAGCATGGAAAGAAAGAAACAATTCTTTCTTCGGGGAAAGGGTGGTCAATCCGGTAAAGTCAAAGTTGTTCCAGAATTGCGCAAGCTGATTGAATTTAAACAAATTAATCTGCTTGATGAACGTTGGCCATTAAATGGTTTGTTCGATGTTATTTTTTGTCGCAATGTCATGATCTATTTTGATAAATCGACACAATTAAAGTTATTGGAAAAGATGACAAAGTATTTGCATAAGGATGGCTTGTATATAGCAGGGCATTCAGAAAGTTTTTCCCAAGCCATTCATTTGGTTAAATTAGTTGGAAAGACAACCTACAAGTTGAATGAATAGTAAACGACGGATTGAATAAATGAATTTAGATGACAATGTACATCTTGCGCTCAATACCTATTACGACCGCCACTTTGATAAACAGGCGGTCAAAATATTACCCGGGGAATATTACGTAACCACAGGTGATAAATTAATTGTCACCGTTTTGGGTTCCTGTGTTGCCGTGTGTTTGCGTGATAAATACACCGGGGTTGGCGGAATGAATCATTTTTTACTGCCTAATGATGGCAGTAATGAGGTGGGGCTGTTAACCGAGTCTGCTCGTTATGGTGTTTATGCCATGGAACTTTTAATTAACCATTTATTGAAATTGGGTGCTAATCGCAATCGTTTTGAAGCGAAAGTGTTTGGTGGTGGCAATGTATTGCGTGGTATGACAGTTAATAATGTAGGGCAGCGTAACGCAGAATTTGTTCTGGATTATTTGGATAATGAAAGTATACCTATAGTTGCAAAAGATTTACTCGATGAGTTTCCGCGAAAAGTGTATTTTTTTCCTGATTCAGGAAAAGTTATGGTGAAGAAAATTAAATCGATCAATAACTCCACCATTGTTGATCGTGAAAGTGAATACCGGATGCGCGTCAAATACACGCCCAAGTCCGGCGACATCGAATTGTTTACATGATGATTGTGGAGTGAAAAATAGTGTCTATTAAAGTATTGGTGGTGGATGATTCGGCGCTGGTGAGATCACTTTTGTCTGAAATTATCAACAGTACGCCAGGATTTGAATTGGTGGGCGCTGCTCCTGATGCTTTTGTCGCGCGAGATTTGGTCAATCAATTTCGTCCTGATGTGATTACACTGGATGTTGAAATGCCGCGCATGGATGGATTGTCGTTTCTTGAAAAATTAATGGCTGCAAGGCCTACCGCTGTTGTAATGATTTCAACTTTAACAGAAGAGGGCGCTGATGCAACTTTACGTGCATTGGAGTTAGGCGCTGTCGATTTTTTACCGAAACCCAAATTGGGTGTCGCCGAAGGGATTCGTGAATATACTGAATTGATTGTAGAAAAAATTACCACTGCATCAAAAATAAAAGTCAAACCTTTGCAGCGAAAAGCATCGGTTGATATTTCAGCCAATGAAAAAATATCATCCAAACAACTGCAAAGCACTGAAAAAATAATAGCAATAGGGGCTTCTACTGGCGGAACTGAAGCAATCAAGGATTTATTAATACAATTTCCATCTGCTGTTCCCGGAATTGTGATGACCCAACATATGCCACCTGGGTTTACCCGGACTTATGCCGAACGCTTGAATAAATGTACACGTTTGAATGTAGTTGAAGCCAAAGGTGGTGAAAGAATTTTACCGGGCCATGCTTATTTGGCTCCTGGCGGCCATCATTTGGTTGTTGCGCGTAGTGGTGCAGATTATGTTGTGAAATTATCGGACGCAGAACCTTTGCATCGTCATCGACCAGCGGTGGATGTGATGATGGAATCAGTAGCCAAAGTCGGTGGTAAAAATGTGATTGGTGTGTTGTTAACCGGTATGGGCAAAGACGGCGCAAAAGGTATGTTGGATATTCGTCAGAATGGTGGTTATACCTTCGCCCAGGATGAATCCAGCTGCGTGGTTTACGGTATGCCAAAAGAAGCTGTTGCTATGGGTGGTGTTGATCAGACGGTTGAATTATCGAAAATGGGAGATGCAATTTTAGCGAAACTGAAATCCATGGGTAGTGGAAATCGATTGTGATTATTTTGTATTGAGCGATTTTTCAATTAATTCAAACAAACTGTCTGCTGCATAATTTTGCGGCATAATATTTTTAGCGGCAACCGAAAGCTGAAATGCGCCTTCAATCGCAGCCATAATAATACCTGTCATTTTTTTAATCGATTTTTTATCTTGATCAGTTAACTCTGCAAGCAAATCCTCAATAACTTTCTGTTGTTTTTTCAAAGCTTCTTCATAAGCTTGACGCACTTCTTCTTGTCTTATGGCTTCTGTGCCTATTACAACCCAGGCGGCTACCATGGAGCTGGTACCAGATGTGTTTTTAGCCAGTCGCGCGTCTATGTAAGCTTTTAGTCTTTCTTTTGCTGATGTGGCATTGAGTAGATTTTGTTGGTATCTCTCCAGCGTCAATTGCGATGCCTGATCAATCAGTTCCAGTAAAATTTCCTGTTTGTTTTTGAAGTGATAATGGATGAGTCCGGGTGCGAGATTGGCTTTATCGGCAATCGCAGCAATAGTTGCTTTGGCATATCCCTGGGTTGCCATAACATCCAGGAATGCCTGAATAATTTCATGGCGGCGTTGTTCGGTATTGCTGGGTCTGGGCATTTTCAATTACCGGATATTGTGATGTCGGTGGAATTCTAAAGTAATTTGGTCAAATAACCAAAATATTTATTGACTGGAGTGAAGTTATTCATTTAGTCTGATCTTAATTTGGTTAATTGACCAAATTATTAATTGAATATTCAATCTGGCCAGTGGTCGTTGCTGTAGTTATCGAGAGGTCGTTATGTCGCAATCACAATCTATCGCTGTTTATGCGTTTTCGGCAGATCCCATTACTTATGGTCACATTAATATTGTAGAAAGAATGTCGCGTTGTTTTGAACGTTGCATTGTAGGCATAGGTCGTAATCCTTTAAAAAATTATACATTTTCACTTGAAATCAGGCGTCAGTTGGCGACTCAGGCATTGAAACA
>CAMLRJ010000449.1 GCA_946482345.1 uncultured Cellvibrio sp. | reverse complement strand
CAGACATTCGGGCAAATGGATTGGCAACCAATGTTTGAGTGCCGATTTTTTCTTCAATCAAACCGCTTAATCCCTCAAGGGAAGCCACACCACCCGCCAAAATAATGTAATCAACATCGTTGTATTGACTTGCAGAGAAAAAGAATTGCAGTGAACGGGTCACTTGTTGAACCACTGACTCTTTAAACGGCGTTAGCACTTCCATTTCATAATCATCAGGCAATCCGCCTTGTTTTTTTGCTAATCCGGCTTCTTCACGAGACAAACCATATCGGCGCTGGATTTCTTCTGTTAATTGCCGCCCGCCGAAAAGTTGTTCGCGGGTATAAACTGTTTTGCCATCCACTATCACGCTCAGTGTTGTCATGGAGGCGCCTATATCGACTACCGCCACCACCTGTCCTTCCTGATCTTCCAACTGCTCGGCAATCAACTCAAACGCACGTTCCATGCAATAAACTTCAATATCCACTTTCTCTGCAATCAAATCGGCTTCAGCCAGAACCTGTTGTCTCAACTCAACGTTTTCACGACGGCAGGCAGCCAGTAAAACTTCTACCTGCTCGGGATTGCGCGGTGAAACACCCTGCATTTCCCAATCGATCAATACCTCTTCCAGAGGGAAGGGGATGTATTGATCCGACTCTGCAATTATCTGATTTTCCATTGCGTCTTCATTCAGATCCGCAGGCATATCGATCAGTTTGGTAATAACGGCAGATCCGGCAACCGCTACAGCAGCATATTTGGACTTGCACTTTGACTGCTTCACCAAAGACTTGATCACCTCAGCAACCGCTGCAGGATCGGCAATATTCTTCTCCACCACCGCATTCGGCGGCAGGGGTTTTACGGCGTAGGCTTCAACGCGATAACGGTCGCCCGTACGCGTAAGCTCTATCAGCTTTACCGAGGTGGAACTGATGTCCAGACCCACTACTGGCTTAGCTTTTTTATCAAGGAAACTTAGAATGCCCATTTTTCTATCTATTTCCGTAACTTAGACGTTGTTTATGTTATAGCACTTTAACTTAAGCCTGCAACAAAGCAATTGATATGTAAACAGTTAAAAAGCCCGTATAATGCCCCGCGATTCAAACAATTTCGCTAACCCATTAATTCACATAGAAAAAATGCTCAATAAAAAATCCATCCCAAGTATCATTTTGTGGCTGTTACTATCCGGTGTCAGTGTTACTTTGGTGACAATTTCAGGACTTTACCTCTATCTGAGCCCCAAATTGCCTTCAGTTGACACGTTACGGCAAGTTCAATTACAGACGCCGTTACGCATTTATTCAAGTGACAAGAGGTTAATTGGCGAGTTTGGTGAACAGCGTCGCACACCTTTGACCTACGAACAGATACCTCCACTCTACTTAAAAGCGCTTCTTTCAGCAGAGGATGCGGAGTTCTTTAACCATCATGGCGTTTCTCTAAAAGGCATGTTGCGTGCAGCTTCACAATTATTGAAATCCGGAGAAATACAATCCGGCGGCAGTACAATTACTCAACAATTAGCGCGCGATTTTTTTCTTTCACGTGATCAAAAATTCACCCGAAAAATAAATGAAATATTATTGTCGATTGAAATCGAAAGGCATTACAGCAAAGAGGAAATACTTGAACTTTTTAATAATAAAATGTTTTTCGGAAAGGGGGCTTACGGCATTCAATCGGCGGCGATGATTTATTATGGCCGCGACATCACACAATTAACTGCTGCCGAATATGCATCAATAGTCGGTAGCCTTGCTGCACCATCCAAATTAAATCCACTCGCCAATCCCAAACGATCAATGGCACGTCGCAACTGGATTTTGGGACGCATGTATGAGCTTGGACATTTGGACAAAGAAAATTATTTGTTAAATGTAAACTCACCCAACACAGCCAGTTTCCACGGAACAATTTTTGAAGTTGATGCCCCTTATGTTGCTGAAATGGCGCGACAAGAAGTGATGGATAAATTTGGGCAAAACACTTATTCCGAAGGGTTTAAGGTCTACACCAGTGTAGACAGCAAACTGCAACTTTCTGCCCAGCAATCGTTAGTCAACGGATTGCTCGCTTACGATAAACGCCACGGATATCGTGGCCCTGAAAAAAAATTCGAAGACTCAATTGAACCCGATTACTCTGATTGGCAAGATCTTTTACAAGACATTCCCACACTGGGCGGGCTTGAGCCAGCGGTTGTTATTGAAGTAAAAGACAAAAGCATCAGTGCTATGTTTGCCAATGGCGAATTAACCGACATTGGTTGGGAACAAGGTTTATCGGATGTTCGTCCCTACATCAACGAAAATAGTCGTGGCCCCGCATACACCAGCGCAAACTTTTTGAAAAAAGGCGACGTCATTCGCTTGCAAAAAAATTCAGATAATCAGTGGGTTTTCAGTCAGGTTCCCGCTGTAGAATCTGCATTGGTTGCGATTAATCCGGAAGATGGCGCTATCAAAGCATTGGCAGGCGGCTTTGATTTCAAACAAAGTCACTACAACCATGTAACACAAGGATTCAGGCAACCCGGCTCCAGCTTTAAACCCCTGATTTATACCCTGGCTCTTGAGAATGGTTTTACTCCGGCATCCATAGTGAACGATGCCCCTATAGTTCTGGAAAATACCGGTTCAGGCAAAGATTGGCGACCAGAGAATGATGATGGCAAATTTTTGGGCCCTATACGCCTTCGACAAGCGCTTTATCGTTCACGCAATCTGGTTTCCATCCGCCTGTTGCAAATGATGGGTATTCAAGCTGCACTGGATAGCTTCGACCGCTTTGGCTTCAATTCAAAAGCATTTACTCGCGATCTCACCATGGCCCTGGGCACCCACGAAGCCACGCCTTTACAGATGGTCACAGCTTATTCAGCATTTGCGAATGGCGGATACAAAATAACGCCCTACCTGATTGACCGTATTGAAAATAGCAAAGGCGAGGTGGTTTATCAGGCAACACCACATAAAGTTTGTCGCGTGTGTGAGGAGCCGCTACCCACACCCATTTACACGGAAAATGGTGTAGAGATGCCACCACTTCCCAGTTACGACAGCCAACAAAATGCGCCGAGAATTATTGATAAACGCATTGCTTATTTGATGGACTCAATGCTGAAGGATGTAATCAAACGCGGAACCGGACGGCAGGCTATGGCACTCAAACGCAATGATCTGGCGGGTAAAACCGGAACCACAAATGGACCTCGCGATACCTGGTTTACAGGTTACAGCCCTAAAATTGCCACCAGTGTTTGGGTGGGCTTTGATCAAAACACCCTGTTGGGAAAACGCGAATTCGGTAGCTCTGCCGCTTTGCCTATCTGGATCGATTTTATGCGTACCGCGCTGGAGGGCGTTCCCGATGAGTTGATGCGCCAACCTGATGGAATAGTGACCCTGCGCATCAATCCCACTACCGGTAAACCCGCTTTACCCAGCGATCCAGATGCAATTTTTGAAGTCTTTTTGGGTGAAGATACAGGCCGAACATCTGCAGGTGGTAACGACGATATTATTGAAGAGCAAATCACATTACCGGATGAGTTATTTTAAAAATCCAGGTAAAAAACTCACAATAAAAAAGGCCGCGAATAATGCACTCGCGGCCTTTTTTTATCTGCAAAAAATAGTTATTTCTTTGCTGCGATACGGCTACCAAAACGTTTGGTGAAGCGATCAATACGACCACCGGTATCCACAATTTTTTGTTTTCCTGTGTAGAAAGGGTGACAAGCACCGCACACATCAACGTGGAAATCTTTACCTATAGTAGAACGGGTTTTGAAGCTATTGCCACAACTGCAGTTGACAGCAACTTCAACATAATTTGGATGAATATCAGCTTTCATG
>CAMLRJ010000448.1 GCA_946482345.1 uncultured Cellvibrio sp. | reverse complement strand
GTGCGGTGCGGTGCTGATCCAATGGTATTGCATATCAATCGGATTAAATGGCGACACGTGAAATTGCTTTTTAAAATCAGTATTGATTTTTCCTTTCTCATCACAAGCCAGCAAATAAGTATGCCGCTGATTCCATGGCGTATTATTGACTTCGGCTAAAATAAGTTTTGGAACGTTGGAATCTTTATCGAAAATGAAATAAAGACTAACAGGATTAAAACAAAATCCCCAAATCCGCAACTGTGTTAATAAGCGAATAGGACCTTCAGGACAATAACCTAATTCTCGCTTGACGTAATCCCTGACTGCCACATCAAGCGGCACAGAGGAATCACCGAAATAATCTTTACGATTGAACCACCCCAAATTGAATCGATTAAATGACCAAAATTTATTTTTCTCAAAAAGACGAGGCAATTCATCCAAATCCAAATAAAACATACAAGCGTCATAAGTGAATTCATGCGATTTTGGAAAAAACCGCCTGTGTCGTAATTTCCCGCAATAAATTGCACTCTTGAGAGAACTCATTCTGATTTTCCTGTCATCATTTCAACAACCCGTAATCCGGATGCCACACCATCTTCATGGAAACCATTTCGCCAGTAAGCTCCACAATAATGTGTTCGATTCATGCCGCTGATTTCTGCCCAGGATGATTGGGCGGTAACGGATGCAGAAGTAAATACCGGGTGGCTGTATTGATATCGTCCCAGCACCAAATCGGGATCGATGAGTGAATTGGCATTAACACTGACACAGAAAGTATGAGCTGAAGAAATTCTCTGCAAAATATTCATGTTGTAAGTTAATGCTGTTTTGTCAAATTGTGATGATTGAAGATTCAAGTAATTCCAGCTCGCCCAGGCAGAGGTTGCTTTTGGCAACAAACCAATATCTCTGTGCAGGCAAACATCATTCGCAACATAGGGAATAGCAGAAAGGATACGTTGCTCATCAAATGTTGGATCAGCAAGCAAGCTTAAAGCCTGGTCGCTATGACAGGCCAAAATTACCTGATCATAAGATTCTTCACCCCTTGCATCCGAATGAATCACTACCTTGTCTGCATAACGACGAATGGATTTCACAGGTGTTTGGCAGAAAATATTATTGATGAAACCCTGTGTCAGGGGTTTTAAGTAGGATTTTGAACCACCTTTGATGCTATACCACTGGGGCTGATTGAAAATAGTCAGCAATCCGTGATTATGAAAAAATCTGACGAAAAATTGCATGGGCATTTGCGATGCAGTTTGATTGCCAGATGACCAAATGGCCGAGACCATAGGTAAAATATACAGATTTTGAAAATAATCAGAATAACCCTGCTCAATTAAATAATGGCCAAGTGTTAATTGCTCGTCAATTTTGTTGTTTTCATAAAGTGCAGTGCAGGCTTTATTGAATCGAATAATTTCCCGTAACATTTTCCAAAATTTTCCATTCAATAAATTACTTTTTTGTGCAAACAATCCTTTCAATGAGGTTCCGGCATATTCGATACCTGAATTCTGACAACTAACACTGAAGCCCATATCCGTTTTTTGATATTCGACCTTAAGTTCAGTTAATAATTTTATAAAGTTAGGATAGGTTCTATCGTTAAATACAATAAAACCTGTATCAATAGCGTAGTCTTCTCCATCAATGTAAACCTGTTTGGTCGCAGTATGCCCCCCTATCTCAGCTGCTGCCTCATAAACGAAAACCTGATGTCGTTTTGATAAATAATAGGCGGCAACCAATCCGCTTATTCCTGAACCTATAACAGCGATTTTTTGTTGATGACTCATGCTGCTTTCCTCACCACTTTTTGTAAAATTCGTTTTTGTAATCTAAAGGGAAATAAAGCAATTAACTTCATCAACCAAACCAGCGTTTTTGGAAATTCAATTAAATGTTTTCGAGCGGTTATGCCTTTTACTATAATCCCGGCAGCTTGTTCGCTGGATGTGATTAAAGGCATATCAAAATCGTTGGCCTGTGTTAAGGGTGTGTCAACAAAACCAGGCCGAACAATGGTCACATTCAAACCTTGAGCATAAAGATCAACTTGCAAACTTTTCAAACAATACTCAAAAGCAACTTTACTGGCGCCATAAGATTCGGAACGGGGTAAGGGTAAAATTGCTGCCAGACTGGAAATGCCAACCAGATGCGGATGGCGTGCATGTTGTTTGGCAGCCAGAAGAACAGGTAAAAAAACTTCCAGGCAATGATGATTGCCTCTCCAATTTACGCGATCAACACGATCAAAAACGGATGATGAAAAATGTTTGGCATCAATATATTCACAGGTGCCCGCATTTAAAATTAATAAATCGAGATAAGGTGTTTTCTCCAACAGCCGGGGCTTGAGTGCGTTCACTTGATCCAATACTGAAATATCCGCAACCAGACTGATGACTTGTTCCGGATAATCCGCGTGTAACTTATCCAATTTTTCTTTTGATCTCGCTAACGCAAACACCCTGTGTCCTTGCTTGAGATACTCCCGGGCAAGAGCCAATCCGATTCCGGAAGATGCACCTGTAATCAGAATATTTAAGGGCGTATTCATATCCAAACTCTGTATTGATTCATTTGATTGATTGAATCGCCGAAAATAAAGCAATGGTTGACTTTCGACTTTCCCCCAGATCCACCACCGGGGCTGGATAATTTTTTACGGCTTTCGGCATGTGAATTTCTTTTGCTGATAAATGAGAAAGCTCAGGGATCCAAATACGAATAAAATCGCCATTTGGATCAAATTTTTCGGATTGGCTGACAGGATTAAATATTCGAAAATAAGGAGCAGCATCTGTACCTGTAGATGCACTCCATTGCCAACCGCCATTATTTGCCGAAAAATCACCGTCAATTAAATGCTGCATAAAAAAATCCTCGCCTAACCGCCAATCAATTTGACAATTTTTGGTTAAAAACATAGCAACTACCATACGCAAACGATTGTGCATCCACCCTGTTGCTAACAGCTGGCGCATAGCAGCATCGACTATCGGAATTCCCGTTTTCCCTGCACACCATGCATTAAATAATGATTGATCCGATTTCCAGGGAAAGGATTCAGTGTAAGCTTGCATAGGTTGACGCTTACAAACCTGCGGAAAATTAACGACTATATGCTGATAAAATTCCCTCCAGATAATTTCACTGATCCAACAACTGGCACCGGCATTTTTTCCATCCCACTCACCCTGCGTAAATTGCAATACTTGATGAATAGCTTGCCGTGGTGACATTACACCCAATGCCAAATATGGAGACAAAACCGATGTACCCTCAATTGCAGGGAAATCGCGATTTGTTTTGTAATCGGTAATTTTATGTTCAATAAATTGCATTAATTTTTTATGTACAATTTTTTCACCCACTTGCCAGGATGATGAATCTTTTAAATCAGCCTTTTTGAATATTTTATCGATTTTCTCTTCCGCATCAGGATCAATAACCAGAGCAGGCAATTTTTTGGGAACAGGTAAAGGTTGCATAGCCTGCCCGGTAGATGTCAGCGGCATAATAGTTTCCAGCCACTTATTTTTAAACGCGGTAAACACTTTGTAAGGCTCGCCCTGCCCGTTAAGAATCATTCCTGGTGGAATAATCACACGATCATGGCAACGTTTGACTTGAATTGATTTTGCAGAAAGCTGGCGATTCACGTCTATATCACGCTCAAGCTCATCTATTGGATACTCCGCATTAAAAAATAAATGATCGGCTTTAAATTCATCAGTAATTTTTAATAACAACTTTGAAATATCGGCAGATTTTTTAACACAATAGACTTTTAACGGAATATTTTTTTCCAATAATGACTGACGCAAGGCAAGCAAATGACGACGAATAA
>CAMLRJ010000447.1 GCA_946482345.1 uncultured Cellvibrio sp. | reverse complement strand
AGTGTCTTTTAATGCTTCCGGCATGGGGTTGTAAGAATAAACTTTCTTCAAACTGGTTAAGCCGTGAATGGTCAGTGGTTCGTCTACAGAACGACTTTGGAACGCATCAAAATAAGTAAATTCCCAGGGCGCCATGATTGCGTCATGTTGCATTTTTGCAGCTGTAACACCAGCATCAATTCCTTGCCAGGACATAATAGTGGCATTTTCAGCAACACCACCTTCGAGAATTTCATTCCAGCCGATCACTTTTTTATTTAATCCGGTGATGATACTGGAAACACGACGTATAAAATAACTTTGCAATTCGTGATAATCCTTTAACCCCTCTTGTTTCATGAGTTGTTGACAATGTGCACTTGCTTGCCATTGATCTTTTAACACTTCATCTCCACCAAGATGTATATATTCACCCGGAAAGAGTTCAGCAACTTCAGCAAATACATCCTGTAAAAATGCAAAAGTTTTTTCGTGGGGACAAAGTACATCCTGAAATATGCCGAACGTACTTTTTACTTCGGATTGATTCCTGCCACAACCCAATTCCGGATAAGCATGCAATATTGTTGAGGCATGACCGGGAATATCGATTTCAGGAATAATCGTAATGTGTCTTTCATTTGCATAAGCAACAATTTCACGAATTTGTTCCTTGGTATAAAAACCACTTTCAGGCAGTTGATCGAATAGTGGATCGCGATCCTGCGTGTGTCCAATAATGGTATTTTTTCGCCATGCACTTTTTTCAGTTAATAATGGGTAAGTATCGATTTGTATGCGCCAGCCCTGGTCATCTGTCAGATGCCAGTGAAAATAATTCATTTTGTGAAAGGCTAATAAATCCAGATAGCGTTTGATAAACCACACAGGCATATAGTGACGCGAAACATCAAGATGCATACCACGATAAGTATACAAAGGCTGGTCTTCAATCAGCACTGCCGGAACCTTCCACTCAATGGAATTAACAGGTGCGTTTGCATCGAATTCGATGGGTAATAATTGACGCAGGCTTTGTAAACCATAAAAAAGCCCTGCATTGGTCAGTGCTTCTATATTAATTTGATCAGATTCAACCTTTAATCGGTAAGCCTCTTTGTTAGTGCTTCCCAGTTTGCTGGCATCAACTTTAATCAGGTTGATTGCATTTCTTTCTGCTTCACCTTGATGCAGTGCAAAATTAAAACCCGTACTGCGGTTGGCCAGGTTCGCAAAATATTGGGCAACCGATATGATTTCTTTATCGTTAAACCGGATTTGGGTATTAGCTTCCAATCGAAATTCGCCGGCAGTGGGTGTGACGGAAACCGGTGCTGGCACAATGGCAATTTGGGGTAGTGTCGGTGCAGCTTCGATATTGGCAGGTGAGTTTTTTTCCTGAGGACTGCAAGCGATTGTTGCAATACAAAAAAGAAATGCTGGTAAAAAACCGGGATTTGAAAATCGCATCTTGATGCCTCTTATGAGAATTATAATCAGAGCTCAAGCATAATTGATGATCCTTGTTTTTGCGAAGAAGAGATTGGTCAATTTTTGTTGATGGTCAATTTATAGAACAGACACGTCAGTTATCCCCAATATGTCGGATAACTGACGTTCTCCAATTAATACAAATTAATATTGGGTCATAATGTTGCTGCCAGACGCGCTAATCTCGCCCAGGGTGTCGGGTTGTGTGACGCGTTGTCCCAGTAAAATAAAACTGAAATCACTGCCTGCTGCCTGTGCATTGCCGTGGCAGCCCATGCAGCCTCCCGTGTTATAGCTTGTGCCTGCATATCGTGTATTCACTGCTGGTGTTCCATCGGCATTAAAGTCAGTAATTAAATTATTGTAAGGAGTCGAAGGCGAATTTTTTAATGCATGTTGGAATACACCACTGAAAACTTGCAGGTTGTAATCTGTTTCTATCATCGAATTCGCCTGATAAAAGGTAGCGGCATCCGCAGCTGTGTAGTCAATACCTGGAACCTTTCCTGGAATGGGTTTGTACTGCACATTAATTAACTTGTAGTAACTCCACGGCGAGGATGTAATCTTGTTTGCTGTGTTGTAATTTTTTATGGATTGGTGAGCAACTTTATTGATGGCAATAATATCAGCAGGAATATCGTGAACCCGTTTTTGAATGCACACAGTTCCTTTAGGTAGCGGGTTAATCAGATTTCCCTGAGTGGGAATATTTTGATAATAAAGTGAATCACCCGGCGTGCAGTTCGCGGTTTTTGGAGAAAGGGATTGAATCGATTCCGGTGATGCAGGATTTGCCGATGTAGCATCCTTTGAAATAATTTGCGGGTTCATCGGTGTTTTGTCTGCGTTTCGAATAAGCGTTCCATCCACATCTTCTATCGGGTTGCCATCAGTATCCAACAAATTATCTGCCTGTTCGAAAGTGGCAAAAATAAAGTAAGGCGCAGTAGGTGTTTTTTGAATAATGTGCAAGCCAACCAATCCCCAGGTGGCGTCTCTGTAACAAATAACAGGCGCGGCGGGTGCACTTGAACTGCTGGCACTGGTTGCACTGGTATTGGTTGCAGTGATATTGGCACTTGCTGATTGTAATTGTTCGTAATAGCGGACAGTTGTGGTGTGGAATTTTCCACTGGCAAGTTCAGTTTGCGTGAGTTGGCGCCAGGCGGATTTTACTTCGATGGTTCCAAACGGAAAGCTGACAAATTGACTGCTGCCCGGCGGTGCACTTTTTTGAGTAGCGGCGAGATTTTTTGCGGTGGCGGCAAAAGGTGGTGTGACATCGCCATACCATTTATTTTTTGCAACATAGAGATATTCAGTGCGATTCGCTTTAGCCAAAAATAAAATCTGTTGACTGGTTTTTCCGTAAGTATCCGGTGCAACACCAGCAAACATTTTTGCCAAACCAATTTGACTATTTTCATCAAGGTTTACCCAAGGTGTTGTTATTGTCCCCTGAGAAGACGAAGAAGCAGATGAAGTGTTCGGTGCAGCGGAAGGGCAGGCTGAAATATTCGAGGAATATACATATTGGGGCGGCTCATCATAACCATAATCAGCTGATGGGCCTTTGGCGTATCCATGAGGTTTGCCGCTGGCGGGAAATATTTCTACTTTGTGTCTAAAAGTTTCCCAAACCAACGGCCCGCCAGTAATTTGACCAAAATATTTTGTGTTATCCGGTTTGTCGCGGCTACCGCTCATCGCTGGCCAATTTAATGCGATAAATTCTTGCCACGCAAACACAGCAGCTGTTTTCAGATTTGAATTGGGTGCACCGCCAGTAATATCGCTTGGTACATTTGATTCAATAACAATTGAATAGCTCGCTTGGGATGATGCTGCACTACTGGCCGCACTGCTGGATGTTCCGGTCTGTGCAAAAACGGAGGAAATCGAACAACATAATAATGCAATAATCGAATGGATTTTTTTTGAATGAAATAACCTGTTCATAATGAATTCCTTCTAAAAATTGTGAATGTTTTGGATAGAAATAAAGCGGATGGAAATAAAACAGAAAAGCGGGTGATTCCGAAGAATCACCCGCTGCAGCTTTAGTGAGGTGTGAAAGTAAAATTTGAAATGGTGAAGCTGACTTGCTGACCATTTGATTTGCAGCCAAAGTTATTGGGTTGTGCTTCGCCATTTAATGCAAACCCAAAAGAATTGCCGGTGCTGATTGGAAAACTTGCCTGAGATTCAGCAGGATTTAATTTGGATACAGTGTTAACAGGATTGCCATTGCTGTCCTGACTGGTGACCACAAAACTGGCCGGGCAATCATTGGAAACATTTGTCAGCGCATAACTAAAACTCACTGTTCCCGAACTGGTTGCTGCAGGGTAAGTAAAAGTTGAGCCGCTGGTTTGCCACTTGGGGAAA
>CAMLRJ010000446.1 GCA_946482345.1 uncultured Cellvibrio sp. | reverse complement strand
ATTATCCGGTACGGCCACTCAATCCCGTCAGTTTGCACAAATGGCCGCAGGGCAAAATGTAAAAATTCTCGACACCAGAAAAACGCTCCCTGGCCTTAGACTAGCGCAAAAATATGCCGTCCTCTGCGGGGGATGCCATAACCATCGGATTGGACTTTATGATGCTTTTTTAATCAAGGAAAACCACATTACAGCTTGCGGTTCTATAGAAGCCGCAATACTGCAGGCTCGTCTCATTGCACCTGGTAAACCTGTTGAAGTTGAAGTTGAGACTTTTGAGGAGCTTGAGGAAGCAATCAAGCATAAGGCTGACATTATAATGCTCGATAATTTCACGCTTGATGAGATGCGAAAAGCTGTAAAAATTGCCGATATGCGCGTTCCTTTGGAAGCATCCGGCAATATGTCGATAGATACTCTTCAGCAAGTAGCACAAACGGGGATCAATTTTATTTCGATTGGTGCACTGACCAAACATTTCCGCGCATTGGATTTATCACTGCGAATTACCACTTAGGTTTGAACTCAAGTGCATTGTTCTTGATTGGGACTGATATTTCATACTGATAACCAAATCGGGATCGGGCAAATAAGCGCTCCCTTTTTCAGGCCATTCAATCAAACAAATCGCATTCATCACAAAATAATCGCGGATCCCCATAAACTCCAACTCTTCAGGATCGGTCAATCGATACAAATCAAAATGATGAATGAATCTCGATGCAAATTCATAGGTTTCTACCAATGTATACGTTGGACTTTTTACCAAACCGGTATGTCCAAATGCACTGAGAATCCCACGCGTTAACGTTGTTTTCCCCGCACCCAAATTTCCATCAAGATAAATGCAAAGATTATTTGGGTATTGCAATAAAGCAACGCCCAACTCGCGCCCAGCCTTCAGCGTCGCGGTTTCATTTTCCAAAAAAATCTCTGTGGGTTCATACAAATTAATCATCATTTATCCTGAATAATTTGACATAACTGTGGAATCAAATCAGTCGCCATTAAACCTGGCTGCCCGATTATCTCCGCCGCCCTGTCAGCAGCAGTTGCGTGTAATACCGCACCAAGTTTTGCGGCATTTTCCATAGACAAACCCTGTGCCAATAATCCACCCAGAACCCCTGATAAAACATCTCCCATTCCACCGGACGCCATACCCGGATTTCCGGCAGCAACAACAGCGGTTTTGCCTGAATCCCCCAACACCAAACTACCTGCACCTTTTAAAATTACACAGGCATAGTACTTCTGATGCAATTCTTTGATGGATTGGTATCTGTCGAACTGGATCTCGGCCGTAGTTTTACCCAGTAATCGAGCGGCTTCTGCCGGATGCGGTGTCAATAACCACTGCCCTTTGACACCCGAAGGCACCACTCGACCTTCAGCCAACATATTCAATGCGTCTGCATCCAGCACCATAGGTAAACCCGACTTTACGGCCTGTTGCAACATCTGCTCGGACCAGGGAGATCGGCCCAAACCTGGCCCCACCACCAATACCCCGGGGCGAGAAAGTAAAGGCTCAAGTTCCTGACCTGAAACCACACCACGCGCCATAATTTCCGGGCACCGCACAAGAGAAGCCGCTATATGCTCAGGACGCGTTGCCAAACTCACCAAACCCGCACCTGCCCGTGCAGCAGCTTCCGCCGCCATCAATGCAGCGCCACCATAACCAATGTCACCGCCAATAATCATCACATGGCCAAAGTCGCCTTTATGAGCATCTGCTTTTCTCGGTTTCAAAAATTCCAGAGATTTTTTTAATTGAATAATTTCTGCGTCTGCATTTTGCTGACTTAATAATTCATCAGGAATTTGTAGATCCGCAAGAATGACATCACCGCAAACTGCAGGCCCCTTTCCTGTTAACAATCCGGCTTTTAGTGCAATAAAAGAAATTGTTTTCGATGCAACAACAACTGCACCTGACGCATGACCGGTGTCGGCATCCAATCCGGAAGGTAAATCTAATGCAACAATTGGCAAATTGGATTGATTCATATGCTCAATCGCATTTGCAAATTCTGCACGCGGCGCACCTTTTGCCCCAATCCCCAGAAGCGCATCAATCAATACACCATTTTTTATTTCAGGTTGTGAACCCGACTGATAAAAATTAACGCCGTTTTCTTGCGCAAATTGACAAGCTCGCAACGCATCATTTTTCAATAAATTGGTTGGCACTATTTGCACAAGATCCACTGAATATTTTCGTTGCGCTAATAAACCTGCCAATAAATATCCATCACCCGCATTATTACCACCGCCACAAAAAACTCTCACTGGAAGATTTTTATATTCTTGCTGCAATAAATCAAATGCTGCCTCTGCCGCACGTTTCATTAATTGAATTGACGAAATACCACTGGAAATAAATGCTTTATCCAAGGTTGAGATTTGCCCTGTTTTATAGGCCTGATAATTATTTGTTGTGATGTTCATGAGAAAACTCTTTCGTTAAAAATAACAGATGGATAAATTTCAAACAATTTGTCATGTAAATACCTGATTATAACCTTGTTCACAATATCAACAGGCAAAATCATTCCATTTAATTCATGCAGGGTTCAGTTTTTTCAGCTAACCTGCGTGCGCCGTGACAGAGTTTACGGCAACACACTATCTTAAATGGAGAACTTCATGAAATTTTCAAAAACCCTCTTATCAACTGCTGTTTTATTGGCGTCAAGCTTGTCCATGGCTAACACGTATAATGGCGAAGTAAGTCTGGAGTATGCTGATTTTGATAATGAGCTTACAGCCATTTCACTTCAAGGTGTCTATCATTTCACTCCTGTTGATACTGCCAATAAACCACTTGCAGAGGCAGCTTTTCTTGAAAGACGTAGTTTTGTGAACGCAGGTCATACCGAATTTGATTTTGATGGTGAAAGTGCGGACGTTCAAAATATTGGTTTTGGTTTTTATATTCCCAGCACCATTTTCTATGTTGGTGCTCAATACGTAAAAATGGAAGATGAGAATGATACTGTCGTCACATTGGGTATCACACCTGTTGATGGCCTCTTGGTTACAACCAGCCACAATGAAGAAGCTGAAGATTACGAAGCTAATATAGCTGCAAAATATGTAACTAAATTGGCAGGTGATACCGCAATCAATTTAGAAGCAGGTTTCGCTCAAGGCCCGGACGATGAAGAAGACACGCTTTCTTTGGCTGCCGATTATTACTTCACCAGCTTTTTCAGTGTAGGTGCAACTCTCGAAGACCAAGATGAATCTGCTTATGGACTTCGCACCCGTTACTTCTTCAATGATAACTTCTCAATGAACGCCCAAATTGTTTCTGCTGACGAAGCAGATGCTTATTCTATTGGCGCCGCTTTCCGCTTCTAATCCTACCCACTGAAGCATCCTAAAAGGCCATCCACAAGATGGCCTTTTTTATTTGCAGCGCAAATCCTGAGTTCTCATCTAGACTTTCTGGTACAGAAATTCGAAGAAAACCATCATGGATAAACTGTTTATCTTGCTATTTTTGTGTTGCATCAACGCAGCTATAGCAGCTGAGCCATTGCTTATCTATCACAGAACCGCGGATACCGTAACCGAGTATCATGGTTATTATGATGACCTGGTTAAGCTGGCTCTTGAAAAAACCCAACCAGAATTCGGCAATTACAAAATGATTGCCGTGCCAGCAGAATTGAATACCTTGCGAGCACTCAGTGATGTGGCGAACAACCTCTACGGGAATATGGTGATTGAATTAAGTTACGAGGCAGAACTTACCCAATCAGGAAATTTAACGTTTATTAATATCCCTCTGGATGGCGGAATTGTCGGCTATCGAATTTGTTTTGTCAGCCCGGCAAAAAAAGAAGCTGTAG
>CAMLRJ010000445.1 GCA_946482345.1 uncultured Cellvibrio sp. | reverse complement strand
ATGGGTGAAGGTATCTTCCGTACTGACAGTTCAAGCAGTACTGCAAGATTGACCAACAGCCGTCTGCGTAACTCAGGCACTATGTGTATTGGTAAGTGGGCAAGCTGTACTGGTTCAGGCAACAGCAACTACTAACAGTCAGTAATAACTGTGTAAAAAACGCCGGATTATTCCGGCGTTTTATTTTCGGCGTTTCATATTTTTTTATTATTTTCGAATTATCGATATACGCTGACCTGTAACCAATATTGCCTCTTTATCAATGATTAAATCCCTGAGTCCTGCTTGTGTTTGTGTTTTGATTATTTCCCAGGTTTGACCAGTGTCTTTTGAGAATAGTAATTGCCCACCTTTTGCGACTGCATAAATATTGCCTTGAATGTCGGTTTCCAGATGACGAATTTCATCTTTGATGCCTGAATCAACAAGACTCCAATGGTCACCCTGATCAGTTGATCTGAGTATTACGCCATCGGCGCCGACAGCGAGAAGAACACCGGCATTTGAAAGGGAAAGCATGCGTCGCAGGTCGGAATCAGTGGGTGTTGTTTGTGGTTGCCAGGATTGTCCTCTGTCTGCAGAGCGATAGATTACGCCCAGAGCACCTATCAGAAACAGCTGTTGGTTTGCTTCATCTGCATAAACACCAAACCAGTCAACATTGTCCACATCCACAGTTTGCCAGTTCCCTGTGTCATGGCTGGTGGCAACCAATCCGGCTTGACCTGCACTTAACCATATGGCGGGCTGATCTTTGTGTTTTGCTAAAAATGTCAGTTGCCAAAGAGCCCGCTCGTCTTGATGTTTTGCCAGTGATGTCCAGCTGCTGCCGTTATCGACTGAAATTTTGTGCCGGCCCCAAGCCTCCAGTGCAACAATTCTTCCTGATTGATGATCAACTTTTAAATCAGTAAATGCTTCGCCTTCATCAAACACACTGTAATAGACGGTTTGCCAATTCTGTCCATCATCTGTTGATCGCAATATGCTGCCAGTAGGCCCAGCGGCGAGTATTGATTGCTTGTCAGAGGACAGGGTCAATGCTCTATAACTGGGAGGTGTCACCGGGTCATTATATTCAACCGCTATTTGTTGCCAGTCTTTCCCTTTATTGTCAGAGCGCAGTATCACGCCCAATTCACCTGCAAGAATCCAACTGCCTTTGGGAGTCAATAAAGCTTCGCGTATGTACATATCCGTTTGCGGGAATAACGTTGTCCATTTTGAACCTTGATCATGACTGATTCCCAGTAATCCATTTCTGCCAAAACCAACCCAGGTGCTATCAGAGTTGTGTTGAATATTTTCAAAATAAAAACCGGATGATTCATGTTGTGCTTGCCAGGTTTGGCCTGAATCAGTCGAAGTTAAATGAGTGCCTGCATGCCCCACAATGCGCAGTGAGCCGGATGCATCTTTTTGGATGCGGGTTAAATAATTCAGGCTATTTCGGTAGGGGATGCTGGCCATTTGCCATTGGCTGGCATTATGGGTTCCGCGCAGTAAATTACCGTTGTGTGTTGTGATCAACATGACATCAGTTTCAGGTAAATAAATGCCATCAGTAAAAAATGCCTTGCCATCGGTTTCCAGCAGAGCCCAATTTGTACCTGAAGCGTCAGATGTTAAAAATTTCCCGTAGGCTGATGTAGCAACTACACGATCACCCGCCAAATAAAATCCGGTAATCGGTGTTTCCATATCCAGTTTGCTGATGTGCCATGAATCACCCTGATCATCGGAATAACCCGTCAAACCCGCTTGACCACCCATAAGCAAGCGCTTTTTATTGGCAGCCAGGATCATGGATTCAACAGAATATTCGGCAAAAGATTCTGGCAAACGAATAGCCTTCCATTTAACTCCCTGATCTTGTGATGTCCATAATTGTCCTTTATCACCCAATAAAAACCAGCGTTTGAATTCGCTGAGATAAATTAATTTTTTAACTGTTTTGATATCGGGAATGGAAATGATTTGCCAATTATCACCAGCGTTTTCGGAACGTAATATTTTGCCTTCGGCGGTGAGAGCCAGCATCAGGTTTGACGTTTCATCTCTTGCCAGATCCAAAACGGAAGTCGCCGTGTCTGTAGCTATGTTGTGCCAGACATTTCCCTGCTCAGACCAACGCAAGTTGCCATCGCTTCCCCAGAGCCAGAATCGATGTTTTTTTTCGTCGTAGAGGCTGCCAATATAATCAGGATTGATCACGGTAATTTTGGAGTCTTCATCGCGGGAATTGCATCCGGCTAATAAAATACTGATGAAAATTCCGATTATTTTTATTGAAATGATGAATTGACGTTTCAATCTATACCCCCGGTGAGGTTAATAATAAAAAGAGATGCAGCACAATTAACAAATTGATAACCGGACAAACGGCGTTGTTAAGGTTTACATGTTAAGTGTCAGATAACGAATTGGTCTTGACCTGTAATTGCAGATTATTTTTTTATTGTTGGAATAAATGATTCCGTAGAATCGCACAGCATTTTTGCATTTTTATCCGGATGAAAGCAGCAGGGGCAGAAGGAAAATCTTTTGTATTTGGGATCTGCTGCATACAGAAAGACATTCCGGGTGCCAAGGGGGATTTTCAATATACCGAAAATCCCCGATTGACCAACTATGGCAAGGCTCGGTACTTGAAATTACCGAACCGCACTTTGCCTTTTCCGGCAGCATATATCGCCGGACGCAAACTCATAAATCCATAAGCCACATTGTGGTGATATCCGGACACTTCCATTTGTGTTTCGTATTTGATCCAGGTTTTACCCAGATCGGTACTGGTGTGGATGGTCAGGATATGACGGTTGTTGGTGACGCGTATACGCAATCTGTTGCCCATGCCGGGCGGTTTCGGTGTGGTGCGTTGATCCATTCCATAACGATGTAACACCATGCCATTTTTATTAATGCCCACACCAGCATAGAGTTTGTCGTTGTAGAACAGCAGGGCACCGCCCTGTGCGTCCGGATCAATATCCATATCCACTTCAAATTGATAAGCCTGATCACCGGCTATAAAGGTGAGCGGAGAGCTGTTGGCGGGGGAGGTTCCTTTTGCGGTTAATTGCAGGGTGCCATTGATGTAATGTACCCGTTGGTTTTCAGTGATGTCTCCACGAAAAAAACTCCACTGAATACCGAATTTATTACTCAGGAAGTCATCAGAAAGCGCCATGCCATGGGGCAGGGCTTTACCGCCTTTGGGCTTGCGGATGGGCTTGCCTGCATCGACTCCCCTGGCTTTGAACCAGCCGTCTTTTGTCCATTCGATGGGTTCCATCATGGCTTGTCGTCCCAGTGTGTGAAAACCGTTTTCGTAGGCGTGATACATCATGTACCAATCGTTACTGGTTGGGCCTTCTACCAAAGTGGCATGACCTTTTGACCACCATTTTTCAGCGGGAGATTCAGTGCGGATAATCGGATTATAGGGCGAGTTTTCCCAGGGGCCGTGGATAGATTTGGATCTGGCCGAAACCACCATATGACCGGTTGGTGGCCCGGCGGTACCGCCCAGTGCCAGAGTCATATAGAAGTAATCACCGCGCTTCATCATTTTGGGTCCTTCCTGCGCATAACTTTCCACATCCCATTCCTGCGGATATTTCCATCCGTCATAGACATGCTCCATCGCACCCTGAATGCTTAAACCGTCATCACTGAGTTGTACCCTGTCGCCGTGGGATAAAAACAAATAGCGTTTTCCGTCTTCACCCACAATATGACCCGGATCTATGCGGTCATTGTTCAGTGCTACAGGGTCAGACCAGGGGCCGCGAATATTATCGGCCCAAATTACGTAGATATTATTGTTGCCGGGCAATTTGGCGGGGATGTAAAGGTAATAGCG
>CAMLRJ010000444.1 GCA_946482345.1 uncultured Cellvibrio sp. | reverse complement strand
CTGGGTATTATCGGCCCCATTCCGCTGGAAGAATTTACCCCGGAAAGTATTGCGCGCAAGATCGAAGCTAACCCCTTTGCCCGCGAAGCCAAGAACAAAAAGCCGCGTATCCTGACCATCACCCAATCCACTTACGACGGCGTGATTTATAACGTTGAACGCCTGAAAGAAATGCTCGACGGCAAGATCGACACGCTGCATTTCGACGAAGCCTGGCTGCCGCACGCCACCTTCCACGACTTCTACAAAAACATGCACGCCATCGGCAAAAACCGTCCGCGTGCGAAAGAGTCACTGATCTTCTCCACCCAATCCACCCACAAATTGTTGGCCGGTTTATCCCAGGCATCGCAAATCCTGGTGCACGATTCCGAGAAGGTGAAGCTGGATCAGGACGCGTTTAATGAAGCTTATTTGATGCACACCTCCACCTCGCCGCAGTACGCGATTATTGCGTCCTGCGATATTGCAGCGGCCATGATGGAAGCGCCTGGTGGCCACGCCTTGGTGGAAGAATCCATCCTCGACGCGCTGGACTTCCGCCGCGCCATGAAAAAAGTGGATGCAGAATGGGGGCAGGATTGGTGGTTCCAGGTATGGGGCCCGGATGCCTTCGCCGCCGAAGGTATGGGTGAGCGCGACGACTGGATGCTGCGCAGCGAAGACAACTGGCACGGCTTCGGCAAACTGGCGCCGGGCTTTAATATGCTCGACCCCATCAAAGCCACCATCATCAACCCCGGTTTATCGCTGGACGGTGAATTCGCGGAGTCCGGTATTCCGGCGTCCATCGTCACCAAATACCTGGCGGAAAACGGCGTAATCGTGGAGAAGTGCGGGCTTTACTCTTTCTTCATCATGTTCACCATCGGCATCACCAAAGGCCGCTGGAACACCCTCGTGGCCGCCCTGCAACAATTCAAAGACGACTACGACAAAAACCAGCCCATGTGGCGCATCATGCCGGAGTTTGCGCAAGCCAACCCGCGCTATGAAAAACGTGGCTTGCGCGATTTGTGTCAGCAAATCCACGACTTCTACAAAGTCTACGATGTTGCACGCCTGACTACCGAGATGTACCTGTCCGACATGCAGCCGGCCATGAAACCCTCGGACGCCTTCGCCAAGATGGCCCACCGCGAAATCGAACGCGTCGCCATCGACGAACTGGAAGGGCGCATCACCTCGATTTTGCTGACGCCATACCCGCCAGGCATTCCGTTATTGATCCCCGGCGAACGCTTCAACAAAACCATCGTGGACTACCTGAAATTCGCCCGCGATTTCAACGAACGCTTCCCCGGCTTCGAAACCGACGTCCACGGCCTGGTCAAACGCGAAGTCGATGGCAAACGCGACTACTTCGTCGACTGCGTCCGCCAATAAAACACCCCTAACCCGTAGGTCGGATTAGCCGCAGGCGTAATCCGACTCCCCCTCCCCAAGCAATCCAACTCCCACCCAAACGCTGACCAAGCTTTCGGATTACGCTAACGCTAATCCGACCTACCGGCGCCCTCGGCTCGACCATAGCCGGCTGTGTTACCGACCCACAAAACCCCCAATTCCCCGTTGCCAACCCGGAACACCCTCGCCATACTGCGCGGCTCAAAAAGCAATAATCTCTGGAGACCACTATGCAAATCGGTGCGGACAAAGTTGTCAGCTTCCACTACCGCCTCAGCGAAACCAACGGCGAACTCCTGGAAACCTCACACGACGCAGAACCAACACTCTACCTGCACGGCCACAACAACCTGTTGGCCGCCATGGAACAAGCCATGGAAGGAAAACAAGCCGGCGATAAGTTCACTGTCGAACTCAGCCCCGAACAAGGCTACGGCCAACGCAAAGAAGGCGCGGTGCAGCGCATCCCCATCAAACATTTACTCGACTACGCCAAACTGAAAAACAAACTCAAACCCGGCATGAAAGTCGCGGTAAACACCGAACACGGCCCCTGGGAAGCGGTGGTATTAAAAGTGGGTAAATTCAATGTCGACATCGACAGCAACCACCCCCTCGCCGGAAAACAACTGACGTTTGAAATTGAAGTTGTCGACGTCCGCGAAGCTACCGAAGAAGAACTCGCCCACGGCCACGCCCACGGCGTAGGTGGCCATCACCATCATTGATTTATTTCTTTTGCGGGAGCGGTGTTGTTGGTGGCATCGCTCCTGTGTCTTTCCCTCTGCTCTTCCTTCTGTTCTTTCTCCCCTCATTATTTTCTTGTCTGGTTGGTCAAATTCTCCCGTAAAGATTATCAGTAATCTGGTGTAATTTTCATTGGCGTAAAAAGGGTTGATAGTCTTTACTTGTTTACAGAGGTATTTGCAACAATGTGGATGTAATGAGATTTGGTTCATTGGCTGATGATTAATTTCACACTTTCTCTGAAATGAGGGGTGGCTATTGTGAATATTTCGCGCTAATTCCAGATATGAAGGTTGGAGCACTTAGTTATTCCTTTAAAATTTGGTAGGTTTGGATTTAATTTAACTTGAGAATTAAAGTTCATTCACGCTAATAATTATTATGAGGCCGAACAGCCTTATTAACACGCTGTTAGGAATAGTGATTATGTTCTGGAGATACATGAAATGGCTATGGAGGTCATGGCCAATTCTTATAACTTGTGCGATCCTGCTTATACATTATGCGCTTGTTGCATTCATGGATTCAAAAGCAGAAACAATTAACTCCACTATGGGATTGGTAAGCCAGATCATCGGTGGTCTCCTGGTTCTTTACTCCATTGATAGCAATTTAGGCATTATACGAGGCAACAGTTTATTAAATGAAGTCATTTTGTACATAAAATCCTTTCCATTACTGCGGAAATCAGCTGTCGTAAATGTTACTCCAACCGGAGGGATCTCTCTGTCGGGATCAGCAAAAGTTAAATTGACAAAGGCACCTCAAACAATTCAAGAAGAAATCCAATATCTCAAAGATGAAATTGCCGATATTCGTTATGAAGTCAGAGAAACACTCGCTGACCTAAAGAAAACTATCGACCAGAACCACAAAGATATTCACGAAAGAACCGCGACACTTTCAAAGTCTCTTAATGAAACAAAAGACAAAATAGCAAGGGTTTCTGTTGGTGGAGTAAAGATTCAGTTCTTCGGCATCCTCTTGTTAATCTACGGAGCTATATGTGGATATATATCCTAACAACTCAAGGCGGCGGACATTTTTTTTGATTCGTTGCGCTCAAAACGTAAAAATATGCCTCTGTTTTGAGTGTTATGCCACAGAGACCTGAGCATCGAGAAGAGGAAAACATGAATAAGTTTGTTAGCGCCATGACAATTACCTGTGCCCTGATCCTGACTGGATGCGGAGACGATACAGTCAAAACAGAGCTTAGGAGGTTATGTGAACAAGCTATCAAGCAAGAGTTAGATCAGCCAGATTCATTTTCAGTGGTTGAAACACGAGATTACCGGGTTCGGGATGGCGGGCACGGCATAGTCATCAAGTACCAAGCTCAAGGTGCATCTAGTGTAACCGGCGGCACACCAGTGACCACATGCACTATCCCGTACAAGCAAAATCCTGGAGTTGGCAACCTTACTGCACTAAAGGATTTCGACCCTTACAGATATAAATAGTCCCGTAGGTAAAGCACAACAATTCATTCAAGCTGGCGCCGCTTCGCTGCGCGGCTTAATTCGGGGATTGGACAAATAATAACGGAAAACGAAGAATTACATATAAAAGAAGTTTACGCTCATTTCGGCCTAGCTTCCTATATGGCTCAATGTTTGGAGCGATCCATTGCGATGATGCTCGTCTTTGTTCACGGAAAAGGCCCTACTGAAATAACTAGGGAACCTCTGAAAAATTCCCAAAATTTGGCACAATAGCGCAACCACAACCAC
>CAMLRJ010000443.1 GCA_946482345.1 uncultured Cellvibrio sp. | reverse complement strand
CATCAATTGCGAGCAAATGGGATAACGCCTTTGGATAAGGTAGCGGTATGCCTTACCCAATCATCTCTAGCCGTGATTTCTGCCCTGGCCATATTTAGGACGGGAGCGATATACATACCGATAGACGCATCGATTCCTTCCGATAAAACTTCAGGGATACTGGAAAATGTGCGGCCCAACCTGGTTTTGACAGATAACCATAACCGGAGGAAATTTGATTTATTGAATGTAGACACCCTTTCATTGGATGATCAATGGCAAGTGATAACAGCTGGGCAAAATGAACATAAAAGGGCAGTGATAGATCCGGAAAGTGACGCCTATTGGATATGCGATGGCGAGAACTTTAATGATATCAATGTGGGCACTTATGAGTCCTTAAATAGGATGAGTCACAGCATCCAGCCATTTGAAATCACTTCAGATAGCAGGGTGTTGCAATATTCACTATTAAATAGCGACGCAGCAATTTGGGAACTGGTAAGCACGTTTACCGCTGGAGCTACACTGTTTTTAGCTGAAGCTAATATTCATACTGATATAGGAATGTTGGAAAGTGAGCTGATTGCTAAAAAAATAACTCACGTATCATTACCACCCGAAATACTTGCTTCTGTTTCTACCCAAGCTCTGGAATCCGTTGTTGCTATATCAAATAATCGCCAAAATTATTCGGTTTCGAAAAAATTACAAACCGAATCTTTCGAAGAAAGTTATCTTCAGCAAATACAAGAAACTATGGTTGATATATGGTCTCGGGTATTAGGCAAGCAAGTTGTCAATATAAAAGATAATTTTTTCGATTTGGGCGGGGACTCCATTAATACAATTCAATTGGTCTCTCGGTCCAGGGAGGCGGGACTTATTTTTTCCGCGCAGGATATATATCATTACCCGACCATTGAAATGTTATCGATAGTTGCTTCGTTCTCAAAGGAGAACCTGACGGAAGCAGATCATGATGCGGATGTTTATTCAGTCGAAGAGCCAACCACTTTCGCATACATATCATCAGAGCAATTAGAGAATACTGGTGCAGATAGCGTTCTGCAGCAGATGGAAAATGTGAAAGTCGTTTATCCCGTCTTTCCCTTGCAGAGGAGTTTTATCCACGCGTCGGTTCTCCATGACAACAAGCAGTATGGTGTAAGCCAGTTAACATTTGAGTTGTCTGGTAACATCGATATCCCACGGGTTAAAGACGCCTGGCAAAAGATTATTAATAACTACGAGGCGTTAAGGACAGTATTCATAGAAACAAACAAGGCTGGATTGCTACAAGTTGTACTTGCCAGCGCTTCATTACCTTGGCATGAATATGACCTAACAGAACTGCCCGGCGAAACATATGAAGAAAAACTTAAGGCAATTTTAAGCCAGGAACGGAAGGGTGGATTTAGTGCCGTGGAAGCCCCGTTGCTTAAGGTTGGCCTGGTTTATTTACCCGATGATTGTTACTGGATGATTCTCTCTTATCACCACGCCATTTTGGATGGCTGGTCATTGCCAATATTATTCCAGGAGCTTTTTAATAATTATCAAGGCCAATACCAGGCTGGAACGCCTATAAAAAATCGCGGGTCAAATAAGTCCTATTTCAAATGGCTCGCATCTTTAAATAAAACTGATGCCCGGGAATATTGGTCAGCTTATTTGAAAGATTACAGGGAACCTGCGATTTTACATATCACCAGGAACAATTCCAGTGGTTCTAATAAACCGAATTATGGAAAGCTATCCTCATTTATATCAGAAGAGGTGACCGGTAAATTAACGTCGTTTGCTCGCAGGGAGCGAATAACATTAAACACTCTGATGCAAAGCGCTTTTGGTATTTTGCTGGGGCGTTACTCCGCTAGCAATGATATTGTTTTCGGAACAACCGTCTCTGGGCGTTCAGCTGAGGTAAATGAAGTTGATTCATTGGTTGGAATGTTTATAAATTCCATCCCGCTGCGAATTAAATTATCACCCTCAGTTACGGTTTCAGAGCTGTTAAAGGAAGTTCATTCAACCCAGACTGTCCGGGAAAAATATTCCTACTTATCAATTGATGAGATCGCCCTACAAAGCGAGCTTCCTCCTGGCCATTCCTTATTTGATGCGACCTTAACATTTGAAAATTATCCATTGGATCAGGTTGTATCCAGTGCAATAGAGTCGCTGGATTTCAATGCCGATTTTATAGACCAAACTGAAGAAAACAACTTTACACTCGCAATGGTCGTTGTACTTGGCGATGCGTTGGAAATAACGGTTCGCTACAACGAAGATCAATTTTCGGCTACATCTATATCCAGTTTCATCCATCACTTTGAGATGCTCCTGGAACAATTAATGGACTGCACCAATGACCGTGTTTTTGATTTGCAGGTTTACAGTGCTGTTGAGTATCAAAAACTTCTCGATCTTTCAGCTGGACAGCTATCCTTATCTGAAGAGTATGAAACGATCAATGAGCTATTTAATTCTCAGGCAAGCATAACGCCAAATGCGATAGCTATAGTGGACGGAACTAATACATTGACTTACCTGGAGCTGAATGCCAGGGCTAATAAAATGGCAAACTATTTAATTCAACAAGGTGTCGGAATTGAAAGTGCCATTGCGGTAGGGATGGAGCGTTCTATTGAGTTGATTGTGTCAATGCTCGCTGTATTTAAGGCGGGAGCAGTCTATGTACCTATTGATCCGGTCTATCCCGTAGAACGACAAAAGTACATGCTTGAAACTGTGAACGCTTCACTCTTGATTACAAAATCAACGTGGCAGTGCTTTAACGGTCAGGAAGTGACAAAGCTATATATCGACCTGAGTTGGGATTTGATATCGACGTTTAGCGATAAGCAGCCGGAATGCGCCATTTCCCCAACTAATCTTGCCTATATCATATTCACATCCGGCTCCACAGGCCTACCGAAAGCTTCGGAAATATTTCATTCCAGCTTGTGTAATATTGTTCAATGTCAGTATGAGCGGTTCGGCATTGGCCCGGGGGACCGGCTGGCCCAGGTTATATCGGTGAGTTTCGACGTTTCTGTCCAGGAAACGTTAATGGGCATTTGTAGCGGTGCCACTTTATATGTAATCCCACAAGAAACCGTTTTTGATATCGAAAAGCTACACAGAACGTTAACCGACAATGAAATTAATGCTATGCATTTCACTAATTCATTGCTAGATAACCTTATTTCAAAACCTTTACCTGACTTGAGAGTTGTCATCACCGGTGGTGAGCCTATCTCGGCAAAAATAGTTTCAAATTACTCCACGCCGCAACGGAAATTATTCAATGAATATGGCACGACAGAAATTACATTGGCCGTCGTTAGCCATTACTGTGAAGAAGTTGAAGATAATCCACCTATCGGTAAGCCATATGAGGGCACGCAAATTCTTGTATTGGACAAAAATCTCAATATTGTGCCAGTAGGAGCAATTGGTGAGCTTTATATCGGAGGGACAGGCGTTAGCCGTGGTTATCGAAATCGCATGGGGTTGACCGCAGAGAAATTTCTGCCCAATCCATATTCTGTTCTGGGCGGCGAAAGACTGTATAAAACAGGGGATCTTGCGGTTTACCAGCCAGATAAAAGTATTAAGTTTATAGGCCGCGCTGACCATCAGGTAAAAATTCGCGGCCATCGGGTAGAACTCAATGAAATCGAAAACATTATTGTTAGGTATCCGGGCGTCAACAGTGTAATCGCAGCAGTAAAAGATGATATGCAGCAGCAAAAACGTATAGCTGTATATTTAATCACCGACCATGGGCATGAAGAGATTAAATTATCTGAACTGAGGGAGTGGTTAAAGAATAAGTTACCGACTTATATGCTTCCATCTAGCCTAAATAAATTGGATCAGTTTCCGCTCACCCTAAGTGGAAAAG
>CAMLRJ010000442.1 GCA_946482345.1 uncultured Cellvibrio sp. | reverse complement strand
TTAAAAGCAACTTCAAAATTCCCGCTACATCAATATTTAACAGCTCAATGCAAAGGCGCATTGAACGATTGTTCAACTTCCGCTTTCCGCACGATAAATTTTTCCCCGTTCAAGCATTCTTTAATTCGTTCTTCAACCCACTCTGAGTCAGCCCGTAGGTTGGGGTGCAAACCCCAACATTCGTCCTCGATAAAAATTAATAACCTTGGCAAACCGTTTTAATCGACAATTCGATTTATATTTTGAGTTGTGGTTGTTGTGGCATTATGGACATGTTGGGGTTTGCACCCCAACCTACGATCTACTGAGGCAAAGCAATATTGTCAGATGTTAAATCACGGCGCTTGTGAAAAAGAGTGAGTACAAATTTATGATTGGCTTGTAGGTGATAAATCACTCGCCATGTATGGATGTGAATTTCACGTAGGTCATCACGATGGAATTCGGGAACTTTTTTGCCAATATCCTGCTGCAAGGAAAGCATTGTGTTGGTTTGGGTCACAAGGTCAGCAGTGACTTTTTTGGCATTTATCGGAGCTTCTTGAGCAATATGATCGTAAATGCTTTTTAAATCAGCTTGTGCGAGAGGTGTCCAAATTACCACTGTTCAATCTCGCGCAATAATTCTTCACTGCTGATTCCCTGACCTAGTTCAGCCTGTTCCAAACCTTCATGAATTTTTTTAACCACAAAAAGGCGATACAGAATATCGTCAAAATTCACTGTGTCAGGCAGGTGGTTAATCACATCAATGGCTTCTTGCTTGGCGGTTTGAGTGTGCATGGGTTATTCCTCGTTTGGTTGGCCATTGACCAACGGTGCGTTAATTATGCCCTCTGGCATCCAACATCAACAACCCCCCGCATTCCGCTTCGCTACATACGGGCTACATCAAGATCTAACAGCTCAATCTAAATGAGCAGTGGACGACTGCTCAACTTCCGCTTTCCGAACAATAAATTTTTTCCCGTTCAAACATTCTTTCAATCGTTCTTCAACCCAGTCTGAGCTGGTGAGGTAGGTGCTGCCGCCAATATCATCGGCGGTTGGTGCGACATCCGTGTTGAGGTCTATTCGTGCTTTGTAATCGTACCAATCATAGTTTTCCAAGCGTTCGGTGGGGAGATTCACAATCAAAATGGAATTGCCTATCATCCAATAAACGTAAACGTGATCATCTTTTGGCGGTGAAGCATAAAAGAAATCAATATCGTTTTTTGAAACTTCGCTGACAAAACCTTGCAAGAAATCGTTCAGGCCATCGGGCGTATTGGCTTTTGACCAGGGCGCCAGATGCAAAATTAAAATGAATAGGAGAACTCGAAATTTCATATTCGATTAATGTTTATTTGGTTTTGAATATCCACTGCTCACCCAACACCAACGAAGCCGCCTGATGCCGTTGTTGATACAACTCCAGGGATTTTTTCAGTTCAATTACTTTTGCTTCTTCTGTGGTTTTTTCCAATGCTGTTTGCAATTCCTGAATGCGTTGATCGTTGGTGACTACACGGATAAGTGTTTCTTTTTCTGTTCCGCGTTGGCGAGCGAGCCAATTATTTTCTGTCCATAAGGGTTGTGCTGATACTTGTGCAAGTTCAACGCGGGATTTGCCGACACCATAATTTTTTCTGACGGCTGAAAAACGAAAAATGACGCCATCTCGAGGTTCGCCAACATGATCAGGTGAAATGCCGTGACGATAAAAACGGCTTTGGTTGCTGACAAAATTTCCCAGGCTGTAAATCGCGGTGGCGATTCTGTTGTCTGCGGTTTCATAGACTTCAACGGGTTGTAATACGTGTGGGTGATGACCCAATAACACATCAACACCGGCATCCATTAATGCGTGTGCATCATCAATTTGTGATTGTGATGGTGCAGTTTTATATTCAACGCCCCAGTGCACGGAAAATACAACAAATTCTGCTCCGGCTTCGCGCGCTTTTTTCACTGATTCAATTGCCGATTCACGTTCAAATACATTTACGCAGGCTTCATCATCTTGAGTGTTGAGTTGATTATTGAATATGGCAGAAGAGCCAATAAATCCTATTTTGATGCCTTTGATTTCTTTGATCAGTGCCGATTTTGCGTCAGCGCAAGTATCACCCGCACCGATAAAATCCAATCGCGTTTTGCGCAGTTCATCAATGGTTTCGATAAAACCTTTGCGTCCCTGATCGTAAGCATGATTGTTGGCAAATGACACCAGATCAATCCCCAGCGTTTGCAATGATTTTAAAACAACAGGGTCAGCATTAAATAAAAATGCACCGGTTCCAATTGAGGTTGTGGGTGCAATCGGTGTTTCAAGATTGGCGAAGGCTAAATCAACTTGACTGAGTTCATCCTGTAATTCATTCCAGAGAAAGTCGTAACCCTGATTGCCCACACCTTGAGTCGCTGCATGTGCAGCGGCATCTTTCACTGATTGGTGCATGAGTAAATCGCCGACTGCAGCAAAAGTGACTATGGATTCTGTTTTTCCCCAATCATCCGCCGCAGGTTTGGGTGCGGGAACCGGATTAAGCGGGGGAACAGGCTTGGAGCATGCCGTCAGAAATATCAGGACAAACAGGGTCAGTCGAACCATAAAAAATTCCATGATTAATTTAAAAAATAATTAACTTATTTTGCCAAAAAAGCATCTATGGATGATTTTTCCAAAGTTGTGATAAATTTTTCGGGATTCATTTTGATATCGTCTTCACCTATTTGATCGAAAGGATTTTCAAGATGTTCCTGAATGTTATCCAGTCCGGTAAATACCATTGCAAATAAAACCGGCGTTAACAAACCAATCAACATGCTCTGATTCTCGGCGAGCATGGCAAAATAAGGCCCCAGCGCAATCAGGATGATGTAAATAAAAAATTTACTGTAAAACCGCAAGGTTCTTGGTGTTCGATATTGATGTATGTGTTTAATGGTTTCGAAAGCCGTTAAAAATTTATTGAGATAGGAGTGAACACGAGATACTTCACTGCCGGAAAGCCCTCTGTCTCTCAAACTTTCTATCGAGGTTGACAGGTTGGTGAACTCACTGTAAATCAGCATTTCTTCATGTGCAAAAAGTGCGGTATTTCGACTTTGAAAAAGTGCAACACAATGAGTGAAAATATTAAAAATTTGCGTTTTTATTGCATCAAGATTTTTTGTGCGGGCATCATCTGTATCCCGCAGCCAATCCTGCGATGCCAAAAAAATACATCTGCCCATACTTTTCATAATCCCGTATTGCACCAGTGCCGCTTCCCGTCGGTTGTATGCTCCGCCAATTGAAAACACTATAGGAAATACTACCGCGATACCTATGATGGTGAGTGGGAAATCCAGTTTCCAGTCGTAATGAATGCTGATGAACATTGAGCTGGTGGCAAACACTAATGCGATCAGTGTGTTAAGGCTGAGTATTGAAAATAAGCGTTTGATATGGTTCATCATAGTGAATAATGTTGCTGTTGGTGGCTAATGGTTGATCAATTTGTCTGAATGAATCAGGCCTGTATGTTAATCGCTATGTGGGTTGAATTCGAGAGTATTTCTTTTTCAATACCGGTTGCCAAGCAATAGCGCCATCAGGACAATAGCGAGCATTAAAAGAATCCGGAGTTTGAAATGCATATTGTCGATATCACGCTTGAAAATGCCAAAACATTGTTGATTGAAGAGTCATTCAAACGTCCTGTGGTTGTGGATTTTTGGGCGGATTGGTGCGCACCTTGTAAATCGTTAATGCCTGTGCTGGAAAAACTGGCCAATGAATATGCAGGAGCATTTTTGCTGGCGAAAGTGGATACTGAAGAACAGCATATGATTTCGGCGCAATTTGGTATTCAAAGTTTGCCTACAGTCATGGTGATTAAGGATGGGCAACCTGTTGATGGTTTT
>CAMLRJ010000441.1 GCA_946482345.1 uncultured Cellvibrio sp. | reverse complement strand
TTTTCCATTCGCAACAAAATTGCACGGCAATATTTGGGATACTGACTCAACCAGTTTTCCGGGGTTTGATAAATAGCCCCTTGATAAAACAACTGTGACAATTGTTGTTGAATGTCCCCAAGCCCCATGACCAAAGCTAAATTATTTTTGTGTTGTTTTATTTGCTTCTTAATATCAACCAACAAGGGCAAACTTTGCGATAAATAACCTGACAGTTTCAGTGCGTAACCAATTAATTCCTCTTTGACTTTTATCACAGCAAGATTAAATTCCGCTTGTGTACGCGGCAAATGATTTTGATCTGCACAAACCAGCTGTTTAATGGCCGACATGATCACATCATCAATAACCTGCTCAGGCTTACCCATTTCTGCCAGGCTCAATCCTAATGCCTGACCTTTTAATAATTCTTTTTGACAATATTTTACCGGTGCAGCAACAGACAAATAAATTAATCGCGTCAACCCACGTTGCGTCATATCCAAAGCTTGTAATGGATTATCAATGACTTGCAATGACACAGAATTTCCTTTATCAACCAACGCAGGATAAGCGCGAATACTGATTCCACCACGCGGCAATTGCACATATAAAGGTAAATCAGTGAAATCCCATGAAGTAATTCCAACACGCTCAATATCAACAGCAGCCGTTTGAATATTTTCCTGTACACGACTTTTATATTGTTCACGTAATTCCAACAAATTGCGATTACTCGCGACAATTTTTCCCTTATCATCTACCACATGAATATTGCATTGGTAAAAAATATCGGTTTGCGTTTCTGCCCAAGCACCGGCAGGAATATCAACACCGGTTAATTTTTTTAATTCCAGCCCTACAACATCTGTTAAAGGTTTGTTATCGGGGGTTATGCGTGCAAGTAATTTATCAACCACATCTGGTACAGGCACAAAATGTTTTCGTAAAGATTTTGGTAACGATTTCAATAAACCAATTAATTTATCGCGCAACATGCCTGGCACCAGCCACTGCAGTCTATATTCAGGAACCAGATGCAATAAACTCATGGGTACATGGATGCTCAAACCGTCGAAAGGATGATTAGGTTCAAAATGATACGATAAGGGAAATAACATTCCGCGCCATTCCAATTGATTGGGGAATTGTGCGTCGGTAACTGCATCAGCCCCGTGACGCATTAAACGCTCTCGCGGAATAAATAAAATCGTTGGATCTGTTTGCTCTGCTTTCTTGCGCCAGCTTTCAAAACTGATCCAATTATTAACATGCTCGGGAATACGTTCGTTATAAAAATTAAAAATTTCCTGTTCATCAACCAAAATATCGCGGCGACGGGATTTGGATTCGAGATCATCCAGTTCTTTGATTAGATTTTCTTGATGAGTGAAAAAATCTTCACCCCCTCCAGCTCCCCCTTGGCAAGGGGGAGAGTTAAGTCCCTCCCCCTTGCCAAGGGGGAGGTTAGGAGGGGGTGATTTTCTCCGCTTCGGATGCATCCCATACTGCCCTTCAACCAAAGCCGCCCGAATAAATACATTCCGCGATTCAACAGAATCTATTTTGTTATAGCTCACTGCTTTCTTTTCAATAATGATCAAACCATACAAACTGATTTTTTCATAAGCCATCACCTGCCCACTGCGACTGTCGTAATGGGGTTCAAAATGTTGGCGTTTAATTAAATGCTCTGCTGTTTGTATTACCCATTCAGGTTCGATTTTGGCAACAGTATGTGCATAAAGTTTTGCCGTCTCAATTAACTCGGCAGCCATCATCCATTTAGGTGTTTTTTTAGCGAGTGATGAACCGGGAAAAATTGCAAACTTACGATTACGTGCTCCCAGATATTCACGTTCTTCATGATTGAAACCCAAATTGCCCAACAAACCTGTTAACAATGATTTATGTACTGATTCATAATTGGCAGGATCGGTATTGACACGAAAACCCAAATCCTTGATCACAACACATAACTGATGATGTACATCACGCCATTCACGCAAACGTAAATAAGATAAGAATTCTTTTTTACACAATTTCCGCAATTGATTTTGCGTTAATTCCTGACGTTGACTTTCATAATAATTCCACAGATTCACATAGGTTACAAAGTCCGAATGCTCTGCCCAAAAACGACGATGCATTTGATCGGCTGCCTGTTGTTTTTCGATAGGTCTTTCACGCGGATCTTGCACCGATAATGCGCTGACAATAATTAATAATTCACGAACACAAGCATTTTCTTGCGCCGCTAATAACATTCTCGCCAAACGGGGATCCAGAGGTAATTTGGCCAGTTGCTGTCCAACAGTGGTTAACTGATTTTTGCTATTAACCGCATGCAACTCTTCCAGTAATTTGTAACCATCACTGATTAATCGATGATCCGGCGCATCAATAAAGGGGAAGTGATGTATATCACCCATACGCAATTGCAACATCTGCAAAATAACTGCAGCAAGATTTGTTCGTAAAATTTCGGCATCAGTAAATGCCGGACGCGAATTAAAATCTTCTTCTGAATACAAACGAATGCAAATACCTTCAGCCACGCGACCACAACGTCCTTTACGCTGATTGGCACTGGCTTGTGAAATAGGTTCAATAGGTAATCGTTGCACTTTGGTGCGATAGGAATAGCGACTGATACGCGCAAATCCCGGATCAATGACATAACGAATTCCGGGAACAGTTATTGAGGTTTCAGCAACATTGGTTGCCAACACAATTCGTCGCCCTGTATGAGGCGAAAATACTTTTTGCTGTTCTGCCAAACTCAAGCGCGCATAAAAAGGCAATACGTCCAAATGCGGTAATTGTGCTTTACGCAATTGATCAGCTGTTTCACGAATTTCACGCTCGCCCGAGAGAAAAATTAAAATATCCCCGCCCCGACTTCCCTTGCCGGATTTCTCATATGAATTTATTTCATTCACTGCATCCAGAATCGCAGCATATTGATCAGACTCCTGTTCCTGATCTTCATTTGCTGATTCGTAAACAGGTCGGTACCAAACCTCTACCGGATAAGTTCTACCTGAAACTTCTATAATCGGCGCGTTATTAAAGTGTTGTGAAAAACGTTCTAGGTCAATGGTGGCAGAGGTGATAATTAATTTTAAATCGCTTCGCTTGACTAAAAGTTGTTTAAGATATCCCAACAAAAAATCGATATTCAAACTGCGCTCATGCGCCTCATCAATAATCAAGGTATCGTATTTGTTTAAAAATGGGTCCTGTTGAATTTCTGCCAACAATATTCCATCGGTCATGACTTTAATTAAAGTCTTCTCACTGGATTGATCGCTGAATCTAACCTGATAGCCAACTTTATCGCCCAGGGTAGTTTTTAATTCTTCTGCAATACGATTGGCTACTGTATTCGCGGCTATTCGACGTGGTTGTGTGTGCCCGATTAATCCTTTGGTTCCGCGCCCAAGAGACAAACAAATTTTCGGTAATTGAGTGGTCTTGCCCGACCCGGTTTCACCCGCCAACACCACCACCTGATGATTGGCAATTAACTGCGCAATTTCATCCCGCTTTTCACAAACAGGTAAATCCGGAAATTCGATTTCCAAAGGAATTAATGCTTGCCGCACAATCACCTGTTCAACAGAAGCATCACGCCGCACTACCCACTTTTGCAACAACTCATCAAACGGCTTCTGTTCCCGCGCCAACTTTTCAATTTCACTTAATCGGCGTGACAGGGCATGACGATCTTTTGCCATCACATTTGATAGGGATTGTTTGTATTCTGACCAGAGGTTTGACATGAAGGCATCCACACTAACGGGATGCGCATCATAGCAAAATCCCATACTATGAATATTATTTGCGGCGTTGCCGAATAATATCCACATGATTGCATGTTTTAACGCAACAACATCCAACGTTGATTTAAATAA
>CAMLRJ010000440.1 GCA_946482345.1 uncultured Cellvibrio sp. | reverse complement strand
AAATGAGTTAAATTCAATTTTAAAAGAGAAGGGTGACGAAAGCGGAATAGAAAAGGAAATTAATAGCTTAAAAGAAAAAATAAGAGATTCTCATCGGGATGATAGTGCTTCGGAAGATATGCCTGATACTTTCGAGGTTCTAGAAAAAGAAATATTAGAAATCGAGCAGTGGGTAAAAAACTTGGAGAAGGACAGGGCGGAGATAATCATTCTTAGGGATGATAACTTGTTCGATTCATCCTATAACTATAAATTTAATCAGTTATCAGAATTGAATGCCAAAAGCGTTCAGGAAATATACGAAGCGATTAGATCTCAGGCCGTTATAACTTGGAAAGAAAAATTGAATTTAAAATTAAGAGAAGTGGATGATTTAATCGGAAACTATGAAAAGGATATTCTGGAAAAAAATAATTCTCCGGAATTCAAGATTGGGAAAGCCCTATTAGAGCATAACAAGCAGCACAAGGAGCTTAATGAAAGATTAAATATAGAGCACAAGAAATTATCCGAAATTTCTTCTATACAGACTAAGCTAGAAAAGCTTTACAGTCAAAAATCGTTGCTTTTTTCACTAATAATACAAAATCATATTTCATATGTTGAAAAAGTCGATGAGTTAGTTTCTGTGTTTTCGTTAGAGCATGATGATATTCAGATAAAAGTTGAAAAGACTTTTCGTCATGAAAAGTGTAAGGAATTGCTAAAAGATTTTATAAATCAGCAGAGTTATGAAAGACAAGATTTCGTAAATGGTTGGGGAAAGTCTTATGAGGCAAATATTAAGGAAACAATTGAGAATTTCCTTCGTAATGCGTTAGAGAATTCAATGGAGCTGAAGCTTTACAAAGACGTTAAAGACTTGACAAAGGGCGTATTAACGGAAAATTGGTTTTCTTTGTCGTATCAGTTAACTTATCAGGGTGATACTTTCGAAAAAATGTCTGATGGAAAAAAGTCATTTGTCATCCTAAAACTTTTGCTTGAGTTTAGTGATAAGGAGTGTCCTATTTTAATTGATCAACCAGAAGATAGCTTAGATAACAGAGCTATTTATACTGAGTTGGTTACTTATTTGAAGTCAAAGAAAAAAGATCGACAAATTATACTGGTAACACACAATCCAAATATTGTTGTAAATGCAGACTCGGAAGAGGTAATTGTTGCAAATCAGCATGGAGAGGACTCAAGAAATATTAACGGTATTAAATTTCAATATGTGTCTGGTAGTTTAGAAAATACAATGAAGAAAAATGTTGCGGTAGATTCCTTATTAAATTCCCAAGGTATTCGAGAGCATGTTTGCGAAATATTAGAAGGTGGTACGGAAGCATTTAAAAATAGAGAGAATAAGTATTCTATTGCTTAATGTAATGGTTATTCTGATCTCCACACTTATTTATTTTGTTCAGCAATAATGACCCAAGTTATAGTATAAATTTCATTTTAATATAAAGATAAAAGCTAATCAGACTTGATTGAAGGGTTATGCCAAATGTTCATTAGAGAAAATGCTGAAGATTTCTTGAGTGCTTTTTATATTCTCAGGGAAAGCAATGAAGTGTTTATGGGCGATATTTCGGGACAATCGAAAAAGATATCTGGTTTAAGAGCATTTGGCTCTCGCCCTGCCATGGGTGTGGACATCGTCTGTTTGGCTTTTTCATTGGAACTTTATCTGAAAAGTCTGCATTACATGCTTTCGAAAAATAAGCTTAAGGGGCACAACATTGCCGAAATATTTGGAAAGCTTCCTAAAGAAATTCAACGGAAAATATTTGAACACCCTGCTGTTTCAAAATATGGTTGGGATCTTAAAGAGTTTGAAAAACAATTAGGTTTTGTAAGTGATGGATTTCAGAAATGGCGGTATTCTCATGAATTTACCACAATCAAATATGAAAGCTATTTTGCATTGGTGCTGATCGAAGCTATAAATTCTGTTTTGAATCAACTGCAAATGTCGTTAAATGAGAAGGTTATTGCTGAAAGAATTGATAGAAAGCGTCGGTCAAGATGAAACCATTTCGTTGGAATTTAAAGAAAAGAGAACAGCTTGGTAGTTTGTTGGATGGTGAGAAGGGTTCAATTGTTCTTAACTATCTCGATGAGCTCAGGGAATGTGCAGCCAAGGTTTTAGCGAGATCGGATCAAAGAAGTCTTATATTTGTCGGACGGTCGCCAGAAAATATTTTTGATTACCTGTCAGGTGTTTTGCAAAACACATCATGGGAATACAAAATTGAAAATCTGAATATCTCAAACCGATTTAAAAAAATCGCCGACATCGCTAACGAATTACCCGAAAGCTATAAGTCATTAAAGCAGCATTGTGAATTGCTCCATTTATCACCCGCGCAGTTAATTTCATCCGAAACGGGTGTTTGTTTTGTGGATTTAGTTAGCGAGGGAAATACATTTGACCGGTTGTTTGAGTTTTATGATCGATGGTGTGCGGAAGAAAAAGCAGATTTGGCGAGCGTTTGGAAAAAATTACGGTTTCTGGGAATTACCATTAGAAGGAAGAATAGCCCAAACACCTGGCGTTGGTACCAACATGCCGATTGGATAACCAACAATCGGGATTTAACAGCGCAAAGCATCTCCATTGATCACAGTTTCTGGAGTCACATGGGCGACTATCAGCCTAAAACAATTAATCCCAATCCACCCGAAAAATGGAATGATGAAAGCATTCTGTCCCCGCCGCGAAGTGAAAAACGGTTGGAAGGGCTAAGGGTCGCGTATGAAATCTACCAGTTCGGTTTGAAGGATAAAGAAAATTTTTCAAAAGAGTTAGCCAAGCTGCAGGAATATAAAGAGCCATGGCTTAGGAAGTTATCGCTGGAAATAAAAAATGGTTAGGTTGGTGATTGAGCTTCGCCGGTTTTTCTGTTTTTAATAAATCAAAAGTCCCGCATTTTTCGCTTTGCTGCATACGGGCTACTAATTTCAAAATACCCAACTTCAAATAGGAAAATAGAAAATGACTACCGAAAATAACGAGCAGAACCAAAACGAAACGAAAAAAACAAAAATTGGTTGTGGGACTTTGATAATGATTGGGGTAGGGTTGGTGGTTTTGTTTCTGTATTGGTATATCAATGGTTTGGCGAATGGGTTTGCGAATTCTTGAGAAATCGAAAGCACTCATTAATTTTTGATGGGTTTGTGTAGGAGCTTGGCGTGTGAAGAGTATGAATTTATTTACTGTTTACTCAACGCAAGGCGACAGGCAAGCAGCAAAAATACTGTTCCTGCCAAGCGGTTGATAACAAGTTGTGTGCGTTTTGAATTGATTATCCGATTGCTGATCCAATCTGCTGCCCATGCAATACCGCTAAAGATGACAAACGCTGTCATCATAAAAATGAATCCAAGCTCAATAATTTGCAAACTAATTGCACCCCGTGAAGGATCAGCAAATTGCGGCAAAAATGCCAGAAAAAAGATGGCAACTTTGGGGTTGGTGATATTCATGATAATGCCACGAATAAATAACGCTTTTGTATCGACCGGGTTTTCACTTTGCATCGGGATTTGCGTCGCTGCTGCTTGAAAAGCGCGCCATGCGAGATACAGAAGATACATAGCCCCAACAATCTTCAGTATCGTGAATGCCAGTTCAGACGTTTTAAAAATTGCTGCAACACCCAATACAACAGCGGTGATATGAACAATTAATCCAGCACAAAGTCCCAAAGTTATCGCCATGCCCGCTTTTTTACCATGAACAGCCGATTGCGTAAGCACAAAAATATTATCTGGCCCCGGTGCTATTGCCAGTGCAGCGGATGCGACGATGAACATTAATAGGATATCGATGGGAATCATGTTGTTTTGCCTGATTTGGTTTGGGCGAGCATAACCACGTCTCCGGGCATTAGGCAATCTGATACCCC
>CAMLRJ010000439.1 GCA_946482345.1 uncultured Cellvibrio sp. | reverse complement strand
TTTTCGATTGCATCGGCGAGCCTGCGAAGCTTTGCGACGAAATCCGTTTTTGGATATTCTTTTTCAACATCTCTTCCAGCTTTAGTTCCCATTTGATTGCTCCTGTTTATTGGGTAGTTTTGCCTGAAAAATATATTCATAGATTCCACGTAACATTCCCGGTTGGAGAATGTAGGTGTTTTCCAGATTAAATTGGTTAAATATTTTTAACAAGCCTACGGCTGAAAGTTCAGTGCTGGATGAAGGGCGCTTGGGTGCTGGAATCAAGGCAATACTTTTGTCATCCAGTATGTAGCATTTTTGTGGGCGCACAGGTAATTCTGAACTGGTGTAGAAGAAAGCAAATATCTTTGTTTTTTCGTGAAGATGAGGTTGAAGTTTTTGAAATATGGCAGCCAATTGTGTGCGATTACAATAACTGAATAAGTCCCATGCAATCACAACATCAAATTTAATATGTTCAGGATAACGCAATGCATGTTTGCGAATGGCTGAATCATTTTCGGTAAGTGATGGAATAATATCTTCAACGTAAACATTTTCGGCATAAAGATGAAAAAAATCACTGGTTCGCGTGACTTTGCTACCCAAATCCAGAACAGTGGCATTTTGTATGCTGAGCAGATATTTACAAATATGTTCCAGGCCATAAGACCTGTGCGGTATTGCATCCAGTCCCCTTAAATTTCCCGGTAATTCTGCGGATGCCTCACGTCGTTTATTGGATTTTCCATCAGGTTGGTAGCGCAGAACGTGTTCGGTAATATCCTGACTCATACCCTGATGTTGCATATAGGTATATTCCATTACATAGTTCGTCATTCCTTTCAGCATACTGGTGGTATCCATATTGGGAAAAGGGCGCGAACACAAAATACCCGAGCAACTGATTTTTACCTGATATTGATCAATAATTTGATAATGCCTGGGTCTTGCTGGAAGATTTCTGCCAATGTACTTGACCATGTGCAGCAAAGTATTGGGATGAGAATAGCGATTGAGGCGATTCACCAACCAGCTCATAGTATTCTGGTCAAGATAATTAAAAATATCCCAAACCAAAATAATATCGAACTTTTTTTCTTCGGAAAAATTGGAAAGATAATCATCCAGACCTGCACGCAAACTTTCGCTTGAGCTCCAGGCTTCCGGGCAGTCCTCAAGAAATCCATCAACATTTTCGAAATGAATATGGCAGCTTAGTTGTGTAAAAAAATTGAAGCTGAGCGCAGAAGATGAACCCAAATCAAGAATGTTATTGCGTGCTGAGGATTTGAGTTCGTTATAGATTGCGGTAACGCCGGGGGAGCGATGAATTACATCCGCCGGCGTATCACTTGCAGCTAAATCCAACTCGACAGGGCTTTCAACTGGCATCATCATTATCACGAATTAATCGAGTTAAGATTCAAATGCCAGAATGGAATTATTCGGTTGAACCTGACTCTGTTGTTTTATTGTAAGAAGATGTGTAGGCACTTTTGCTTGATGCCTCTACATCCATATCGATAGATCCACGGAATTTCGCACCATCTTCCAAAGTCACACGTTCGGCTTTCAAGTTACCTTTCACATTACTGGCGCTTTTTACCGAAATGCGTTCAGTCGCTACTATATCGCCTTCGACCTTACCTTCGACGGTAATAGTTCTCGCTGATACATTGGCTTTGATCACACCTTGATTGGCAATTGTTAAATGATTGCCTTTTAAATCAATGCTGCCTTCAACCGTACCCATAATTACCAGATCTTCTTCGCCGGTGAGTTCACCTTTAAAGGTAATTTTCGGGCCAATAACCGCAACCGGTGTTTTTGATTTGGGCATTTCAGCCACTTTGGACGGGGACTCGCTTGGCTCATTAAATGTATTGAAGCTGGGTACTTCACTTTCACCTGGAAATGCAATAGCAGGATCATTTTTGGTAAGACGCATGGAATTACTCCTATCGGGTTCGGATTTTTGAATGTCGATTTGTGTAGCGAACTCCTTCTTGCGAGAGAAGGGGAAGCCAGAAAGTATGCCGTCCATCAAACTATTACCTCACTTCTGAACATTCCCAAAGTGTAAAGACATATCGAGAGAATTGCCCAAATCAATAAGGAAAAAAGCGCCAAAATGTCCAAAGTGATAACCAGTAAGCGTTTGTTTAGAAGTGATTTTTATAAGTTAATCTTATAAATGAGCTAAAGCTATTTGGCTCAGGAAATTTTTGCTAACCATAGATATTGGTTTCGCATAAAAATGACATAGATAAGCGACAAGAATATTTTCACTCCGCGCAAATTACTACCGCATTCAAAAATGGTTGCATTACCATTTTTGTTAAAATTAACAGTATTACTCGCACACCAATCAATTTTTATCACCAATTCATGCTCGCCTTCCGCAATATCGAACATTTTTTCTTCTCCATTTTTAATTTCACCCATTACTTTACCATCCAGCACAACCTTGTATGCGCGCGCTCTATCTGCCCAGCCTGAATCACGTTTTAGTTTTAGCATTTTTCCTTTGATGAGAAGACTATTTTTTACATAATTTACTTCGTTAGCGTCACTGCCACCGATTTAAATGCCGGTGTATGGCTGCGGGGGTCTCGTTCTGTGCCAATCAAACAATTGGCCTCTGGATAGTAAGCCAAAAGATTGCCCTCGGGAACATCGAAATAAAAAACGATAAGATCTTTCATTTCACCGTAGGCAGAAGAAAGCGTAACTTTATCGCCTGCATTAACACCTAATTTATTGGCATCTTGTTTATTCATCAAGACTGACCAACGAGTATCGGTTGATCGATATGAATCTTTTTCTTCATAAATGATTGAATTAAATTGGCCTTCACTGCGAATACTGGCGAGAGTAAAAGGAAATTCTGTTGTGGATTTTTTTGGGATCAACCTGGGTTTAATAAATTTGGCTTTTCCCGACGCCGTGTAAAATTCCGGTTTATGCAACAAGCGATTTTCAATCGTAAATTCTTGTTTGTGTTGATCAATATGCTGCAGGGATTTCATGCCGGGAATGATATCTGCAATGGCTTCACGAACGGATTGATGCTGTTTTAATTTTTCAAAATCAATAGGAGAGTCTTTTAACAATCCCTTTGCCAGCTCGCATAAAATCCAGGATTCGGGTTTTACATTATGCAAACGATCAATTCCACCATCACTTAAACGCACAAAATTAAACATGGATTCCTGTGTGGTGGATTGCCATTCTTCATCGCGTGCAGTCACTGGCAATATTAAAGCTTCGCTGGTTTCCATTCCGAATACATGGCCATGATTTAATGTGGTCGTTAAATAAACTTTAAACGGGATCTTATCCAGGGCTTGTTGCGCCCAATTTGAATGGGGGGTCGCGGAATATAAATTACCACCCATGAGTAAGGCCGCATCAATTTTTCCATCAAATGCTGCTTCGAGACAGGCGAGTGTATCCATACCTTTTTCTTTTGGAAGTGAAATCGAAAAATGATTTTCCAACGCTGACAAAATATCAGCACTTAAGGTGGGTTTTACACCCACGCTGCCAATACCTTGTACATTACTATGTCCACGCAGCGGCAATAAACCAGCGCCGGGTTTTCCCATCATGCCGCGTAATAAAGCAAGATTGGCAATCGCTTCAACATTTTCCACGCCTTGTGTGTGATGTGTAATTCCCATTCCCCAGGCAAAAATCGTTGCTTCACTTTTTGCGTAACAATTGGCGATGTGCTGAATAGTCGTTTGATCAACACCACAAGCATCTGTAATCGTTTGCCAATCGATCTGTTGAATAGTTTCGAGTAAATCTGAAAAGTTTTCAGTGTATTGATTAATAAATGTCTGATCAGTTTGATTGTGTTCAATCAAGGCTTTGGCAATGCCAGTTAATAACAATAAATCACTGCCAATTTTGGGTTGAAT
>CAMLRJ010000438.1 GCA_946482345.1 uncultured Cellvibrio sp. | reverse complement strand
CGCTGCACATAAGCCATTCCCTGTTGCTGACCATAACGCCATGCACGCGAAATCAATTCAATAATATTTTTGTAGCCTTTGTCGTTCATCGCCAACAAGGTAAATTGTGTTGGCTGGGATTCACCGTCGTCCGACAACAATAAAAAATCACTGCCCGCAATCGGCTTAACACCTGCACCCTGCGCCGCTTTATAAAATTTAATTAATCCGTAAAAATTGGTGAGATCGGTAATCGCACAGGCAGGCATTTTTTTGCCTGCAACCGATTTAATCAGCGGCTTGATTCTCACCACACTGTCGTGCAATGAAAATTCAGTATGAATGCGCAGGTGAACAAAATTGGCGATTGACATAATTGGGAATCTACTGTTGTGTTTTTCACTTCGCAACTTCACCCCCTCCTAACCTCCCCCTTGGCAAGGGGGAGGGACTTTACTCCCTACTTATTAAGAAGGGAGTTGTTCCCCACTTTGAAAAAGGGGGGCTAGGGGGGATTTAAAAACTATGAAGCTCAAAACAACTTCATCTGTTCAATTTTATTTCTCACCGGCGCATAAGAACGCCGGTGAATATCGGTTACGCCTAATTTTTCCAACGCATCCATATGTACCTGTGTGGGATAACCCTTGTGATCGGCAAAACCATAGCCGGGATATTGTTTATCCAGCAAAATCATTTCGCGATCGCGCGTTACTTTAGCGAGAATTGAAGCAGCACTGATCGCCGCAACACGGCTATCACCTTTTACAACAGCTTCTGCCGGGTATTTCCATTTGGGTAATTTGTTTCCATCTACCAGTACATGCTCTGGTTGAATATGCAATCCTTCGACTGCGCGCGTCATCGCCAGTAAACTGGCTTGCAAAATATTAATACGATCAATTTCTTCCACTGATGCGCGAGCGATACACCAGGATTTGGCTTTTAGTTTTATTTCATCAAATAACAACTCACGTTTTTTTTCAGTGAGTTTTTTGGAATCATCCAAACCTTCGATGGGATTTTCCGGATCCAGTATTACCGCTGCTGCTAATACATCACCAGCCAAAGGGCCGCGACCTACTTCATCACAACCGGCTAATAACAGGCCTTGGTAAATTGAAATAAAAGGTTCCATGAGTATCACCGATAAATAAGCGACGCTATCGCTTTTGCAGCGCATTCACTGGCATTGCATTTTAAAATGCCGTGCATGTCATTGAATTGATTTACCAGCTCACTGGTTTCATCCGGGTTTTCAAAATAATTCATCACCGCATTACTCAATGCTTGCGGCGTTGCTTTGTCCTGTAGTAATTCAGGCACCAATAATTTTTGTGCTAACAAATTGGGCAAGGATATAAAAGGTGTTTTGATAAGCCAGGACAAAATTTTATAAGTCACAGGCGCCATTTTGTATGCAACCACCATGGGCTTTTTCAACAACATCGCTTCCAGTGTGACAGTTCCAGATGCCAGCAGTACAACATCAGAGGCTGCCATCACTTCATGTGAGTGGCCATTAAATAAAGTAAAAGGAAAATCAACGTAATCACTCAATGCAATATGCAATTGACGATAACGATCTGTATTCGCGGCTGGAATAGCAAAATGTAATTGGGGATCCTGCTCCAAACAATACACGCCGGCGTGCATAAATAAATCAGCCATGCGCTCAACTTCACTTGAACGACTGCCGGGCAACAGCGCAACCAATCGACCTGACTCAGGTAACCCCAGTGACTTTCTCGCAGCAACTTTATCGGTATGTAATGGAATTTCGTCAGCCAGATGATGCCCGACAAATTCAACAGGAACCTGATGATCCTGATAAAACTTTGCTTCAAACGGCAATAAAGTCAACATCAGATCTACCGCGCGTTTTACTTTTAAAACCCGCTTTTGTCGCCATGCCCAAACCGATGGACTCACGTAATGAACGGTTTTAATACCCTTTTCTTTTAAAGATTCTTCCAATGACAAATTAAAATCCGGTGAATCAATACCGATAAAAACACTCGGTGGATTTTTAATAAAATGCTCACGCAAAAATTTTCTGATGCGCAACAATTCAAAGATTCGCTTAAGTGGTTCAATCAAACCCATTACGGCCAATCTGTCTTGCGGAAAATAGGAATGGAAACCATGTGCCAACATGCGCGGGCCACCGATTCCGGAAAAAGTTGCAGAAGGAAATAATTTGCGAAGTTCTTGCATTAATGCAGCACCAAGAATATCTCCTGATGACTCACCAACCACTATCGCAATGTGAATTGATTCAGACACACCAATCTCCAGCGGGATTTTTTATGAGTTTTAAAAACCGCACCCCCTCCTAACCTCCCCCTCCACAAGGGGAAGGAACTTGACTCCCTGCTTAATACAGGCTGAGATTTAGTCCCCTCCCCCGAAGGGGAGGGCTAGGGTGGGGTTTGTTTACCGAACAATACCGCGAGTCGATGACTCCAGTGATTCAATCAACAAACCGACAGCTGGGCACTCGGCTTGCAGATTTTGCAATTCAATCAGCGCTTCATCCGTTGTTAAACCGCGACGATAAATTGTTTTGTAGGCTTTGGTGAGTATTGCAAGATCTTCTTTGCTAAAACCACGACGACGCAAACCTTCAATATTAATATTTTTCGCTTCTGCAGGATTTCCATTGACCATCATATACGCCGGAACATCTTTACCAATTGCAGTTCCCATCCCGGAAAAACTGTGTGCACCGATTCTGCAAAATTGATGAACCAGTGTAAATCCGCCCAGTATCGCCCAATCATCTATATGCACATGACCAGCCAATGCAGAATTGTTAACCAAAATACAATTATTGCCGATCACACTGTCATGACCCACATGCACATAAGCCATTAACAAATTATTATCGCCAATTGTGGTTTCATGTCGATCCTGAATGGTGCCACGATGAATTGTGACGCCCTCGCGAATAACATTATTGTCACCCATCACAAAACGGGTAGATTCACCCTTGTACTTTAAATCAGGAGTATCTTCACCTAATGTTGAAAATTGATAGATACGATTATGTTTACCAATTTTTGTAGGTCCCTTAATGATGACATGGGACGCGATAATACTTCCTTCACCAATTTCTACTTCATCACCGATAATAGTCCAGGGGCCTATTTGAACATCAGCCGCAATTTTGGCACCAGGGTGAACAATGGCATTAGGGTCAATCAAGATAATGTCTCGTAAAATTAATATTTTCTGTCAGCACACAAAATTGTGGCGGATGCAGCTAAAACGCCGTCCACTGTCGCTTTGCATTCAAACTTCCAGATACCGCGCTTTTCTGAAACCACACGCGACTCCAATTGCAAACGATCCCCAGGTACAACCTGTCGTTTAAAACGAACATCATCAACACCAGCAAATAAATAAAGCGAACCATCTTGAGGTTTTTTATTCATGGTTTTGAAACCGAGAATACCTGAAGCCTGTGCCATAGCTTCAATAATCAATACACCGGGGAACACAGCGGTCTGAGGAAAGTGGCCATTGAATACATCTTCATTGATTGTGATGTTTTTATACGCAACGATAGATTCGCCTTCAACCAATTCGATCACACGATCAACCAATAAAAATGGATAACGATGTGGTAAATATTCTTTAATTTCATTTATATCCATCATCTGGAAAAGCCTCAAATAAAAACGTTATTACGATTTTTTGTCACGTTCAAGTTTTTGCAAACGATTTGCCAGATCATCAAGATGACGGAAACGTGCCGCATTTTTTCGCCATTCTTTGGTACTGCTCATCGCCGTACCGGATGAATAAGAACCTGATTCAGAGATTGATGAAGTCACCAAACTCATTGCAGTTATATGAACTTTATCTGCAATCTGTAAATGACCCACAATACCAACAGCGCCCGCTATCGTACACTGATTACCGATCACTGTACTGCCTGCAA
>CAMLRJ010000437.1 GCA_946482345.1 uncultured Cellvibrio sp. | reverse complement strand
GATCATACAGAACAGAAAAATGCACAAATTGACGAAAGTGAATTGTTTTTGCTACTAACAGCCTCAGAGCGTGATACTAAACAAAAAGACTTACAGATTGACGATAGTGAATTGTTCTTGCTACTGAATGCAAACGATGCGACTAAAAAGCGTAAACGCCGGCCCCTAAAACTGACTGAAGAGGAGCAGGGGATTTTCGATACTTATGAGCTTTTATTTCGATCAAAAAATGTGACTGATGAAGACACTAATGAGTGACTATCGGGCTTCTAATTATACCGATTATTGAAGTGAATCGACTAGAGTTTCCTAGACCCAAAATAGTATTACAATACGATGTGTTGACGGGTACAAATGGCGACAATATAACGAATTGCATTTAATTTAATTTACCACCTCATAGCAACCGTTCCTTACCACGTGTTGCAAACTAATCGCACCACCACTTTTAACTAAAGTACCACTTCGTCGGATCACGGCTTTGTGCCAGTAGCCGACCTTTCAGCCGGCGCGTCAGTTTATTGCCGCAGGGTTGGCGGGGGAGTACCTGATTTGGTGGGATCTGCACTCACTGGGCTGCCTCATTAACCGTGATTACATTTGCTGTCTTTCGTGCTACTCTTTTCCTCATAGCAATTCATAGGCAAAAATGTCAAATGAGACACTAGTGCATATACCTGCATAGACAAAAGATTGCACTAGGAATCACGTTATATAAAAATGCTCGAATTTTTATGCACAGGGAGAATTTAGTGTTTAAACTTTATTTTTTTATATTTCAATAGCAATATTTTCTTGCACTGCGATAGCTAATGAATATTCTAAGCTAACTGAAACTCGTCAATTAGTTAAAGCGGTTGTTGATAAACAGCTCCCATCGATCAATAGTTTAATAGAATCTTATGGCGGTGTTTGGGTAGAGGACGATGGTGGTGCTAAAAGAGCATCTTTTAGTGCTGATGGGATCGAAATGACCGTTACCCTTGAATCCAGTCGCCTGAGACTATACGGAATCATAAAAATGGCGCCAGGTGACTATGTCGTCCGGGAGTATTTTAATAACTCTCGTAGATATATAGTGCCTTTATTTAAAGGAACTTTAGTAAAGGATAGTCCACAGGGGCGAACCACTGTTTACGTAGGTGATGAAGCCGACAATTGTAAAACAGAGCTTTTTGGACAGCATTGGCAGCAGTATTCGAAAGGTGATGGTGAATATCTGAATATTGATTATTATCTCGGCAATGCAACGTCATGTTATCGATACTCTTCGAACTATAGTAATAGTAATGATGGTACACATTTTCAATTAGATATAACTGTAGGTTTGAAATGATATCTGAAGTATCCATTCTAATATAATGCAGTTATACAGTGAACTTTTATCCAGTTGACACAATTCAATGAATAATCCTGTAGGATGTCAGCTGTTTGCCCGAAGTTGACACTCAAGTAAATAGATAATTGTCAAAATTAGAAGTAGAGTAATAATACAACTACGAATAAAAAGGTATCGATCGTAGTAGTTCATTTGAGTGACGTTATTGTAAATAAGGTAATGAAAAACATACAAACACCTATATCACTTATATCAATCTGGTACAGGTGGTATAGGACATATTAAGAAAGCAATTCATTGAAGGACTGACCAATACTGAGTGTAAAGCTCTATTAGATACTTTGTTGATTTGCACTCGAAACTGATCCACTTCCTCCCGTAATTTGCATCGAAAACTGATCCACATTTTTAATCAATCCTGTCCGGTTCTGGCAGGAGAATGTGGAGTGATTGATATGGCACTGTTAGGCGTGATCAGGCGCTGGTATTTCCGCGACGGGATGTCCAAACGTGAAATTGCCAGACGGACCGGGTTGTCCAGAAATACTCTGAAGAAATATCTGAGCCCCTCGCAAGTCGAGCCGGTGTATTCACCGCGGCAGTCGAGCAGCAAGTTGGATGATTTTGACCTTTCCTCCAAATTATGAAGCATTAATCCTAATGATGTATTGATTGACTTTTTGTATCCAAAAAGTATCCATGTGCCGCTTTGAAGCCTCCAATTTATAGGCTCTGATGTAAATGCTGACGTCTGCTTACACTTTCTAAACATGCTATTTGCCGCTTCTGCGAGTATTCTCGGGCAGTCTTTACATGGAGCTATCAATGCAACTGTGGTGCCTTTTCTTGATACTGGTCATCAGCATCCGATGCACGGCGAGCTGTGATGAGTTGGAATTTACAAGTTACTTGTCGTTAGGCGCTGCTTATCAGTATTCGCTGGTCGCACCGCTTGATAAGACCATCAACAGCCAGCCTCTACTGACCTTGGCCGCCGATTTGCAATACCGTGATTTCTTTATTGAATCAGATGACCAGCGAAACGTTCTGCGCTTCGGCAGTGGTCTGCTTGGTTATTATCTGTGGCGAAACCAAAACAGCTCATTATCTGCTATTACAACTAGTTACCATGATGAGGTAGGCCCGAATATATTTACTCTATCTGGCTACAAAAATATTCCAGAGCTAAACGGCTTGGAACTCAGACATTCAGACCTGCTGTTAGGACTGCGGTATCAACGTTTCTGGGACCAGCATTATGTTGCAATTGAGTTTGGACATGACATTGCATCGCATTATGGCCAGCACTTGCGGGCAATTTACAGCTTCCGCCAACCCTTTTTCAACTGGGATTTTTACTACAACGTAGGGATGTCGTTTTCTACCGCGAAGCTAGTTAACTATTACTACGGCATCACTTTACCTGAAAGTCTGGTCGAGCGTCCTGTCTATCGTGCAGGAGCTGGTCAGCAACTGCACTTAGGCGTAAATGCTGTCTATCCGCTTAGTCCGGAATGGTTGTTTGAATTAGGTCTTGCCGTTAATGGCTTTAGTAGGGCTTACACTACCAGCCCCCTTAGCAGTCGAGACCGCGAATTCCGCAGTCTGGTGACGTTTCGATATGTTTTCTAACCTCACGACACTACTGCCGTTACTTGTTAGTAATTTACTGCTCAGCACTAATGACGTTGCAGAGCAACGAACAAAAGCAGTGCTTCTGAGACTGTCACCAGCAAGTTGTGTGGTGTTGCAACAGGGCGGTCGATGTTATGCGACTGTTGATATCCAATGGCAAAGTGTGGCCCCTGAGGAACTCTGTTTGCATGTCGGCCTACAAAAGCTGCATTGCTGGCAATCATCCAGAGAAGGCCGTTTGCGGTATGAATTCGCCGAATATGATAGCCAGCAATTACAAATGTTGAGTACTACTGGAATTGAAGCTGAGGCCATTATCAAAGTGCTGTGGGTGAATGAAAATCCGCGTGTGAAAAGATACTGGAGACTATTTTGACATGACAACTAAGGTATATGGAACTATTTTGCTGGTAGAAGACGATCTCTCATTAGCAACCTGGGTGCAGGTATTTTTGCAGGAGAAAGGGTATCAGGTGCTGCTGGAGCATCGCGGTGATTCTGTTATATCACTGCTGCACCAGCAGCATATCGATTTGATCTTGTTAGATCTGATGCTGCCCGGCATTAATGGCGTCGATTTGTGCCGTCAAATTAGACGAGACTCTGAGGTGCCGATTTTGATGTTGACGGCGCAGGGCGGGGAAATCGATGAGATCATCGGCTTTGGAGCGGGAGCAAACGACTATCTGGTGAAGCCGGTACGGCCACGGATTTTGCTTGCGCGGATCCAGGCTGCATTGCGTCCGACTGCAGCACCACAGCCAAACCAGCAGCTGGTGTTTGGCGATTTATCTATTTGTCCAAATTCTCGTCGAGTGTTACTTAATTCAACTGAAGTGATATTAACCAGCGCAGAGTTTGCCTTGTTATGGTATCTGGCTAGCCACTCTGGCCAGATTTGTAGCCGTGAACAGGTGTTTCAGGCGCTCAAAGGTCGCGAGCATGACGGTCT
>CAMLRJ010000436.1 GCA_946482345.1 uncultured Cellvibrio sp. | reverse complement strand
TGGCCACAAAATCCTGTCGCATTTTTTCCAGATTATGCAATTGTGTTACATCACGAACGACAATTAATTTTTCGGTATTACCAAAAGGTGTGATTTGAAATTGTAAATGTTTGGATGAAAAACGTGGAGAAGGTAATTCCAAAGGTTCTTCGTATTTGCCGTCTTCAAAATAACTGACAAATTTGGGGTGGCGTAAAAAATTAATCACCGATTGTCCCTGATCTTTTGTGCTGAAACCCAACATTCTATGTGCGGCAGGGTTCCAGAAATCCAGTTGGCCTTTTTCATTGAGAATGATGATGCCATCTTTTAATGCAGAGCTGATTTCCTGTACACGTTTGATCACCGCTTGCAGTTTTTCTTTTTCCTGTTGTTGGTGACGTTGCAGCTGATAAATATTGTCGAAAATAATACCCCAGATGCCACTGGCTTCCGGTGGATGTTGTTGTTGGGTGTTGAGCAGCCATTGATTGAGTTGACGCATTTTCAATAGCATCCAGCCTATGTACAAGCTGCAACTTAATAATAGACTCCAGCCCATTTGATCGGTTATCAATCCCAATACGAAGCCGGATAAAGACAGCAAAATAATACGCTGCAGTTCTGTTGAAAAACCTTTAAGCAAAATATCAGCCTCTAAAAAATCCCGAGGATTTTATCAGTCAGGCTTCAAGCCGGGTTGAAAATCTGTAGCCTGTTCCGCGAACAGTTTGAACCAGATCTTCATGGCCATCAATTGTTAAGGCTTTGCGCAGTCTGCGAATATGGACATCAACAGTGCGTTCTTCAACATACACATTGCCGCCCCAGACATGATCCAACAATTGACTGCGGGTATAGGCTCTTTCCTGGTGGGTGAGAAAAAATTCCAGAAGCCTGTATTCAGTAGGGCCCATTTCAACCAATTGTTGATTGATGGTAATACGATGGCTAACAGGATCCAGGCACAAGCCTTTGACTTGTATGGGGGATGAATTGCTTTGTGGTTCGGTGCGGCGCAATACGGCTTTTAATCGTGCAACCAGTTCGCGCGGTGAAAAAGGTTTGGTGATGTAATCATCGGCACCGACGTCCAACCCCTGGATTTTGTTATCTTCTTCGCCTTTGGCGGTCAGCATAATGATCGGGATATTTTGCGTCACCTCGTCGCGTTTTAATCGGCGGGCCAATTCAATACCGCTGGTTCCCGGCATCATCCAATCCAATAAAATCAAATCCGGTTGCTCATCAATAATTTGTGAATGTGCATCCTGCGCATTACTGGCTTCAAGACAATCGTACTCGGCCATTTCCAGTGCAACACGCAACATGTCGCGAATGGATGATTCATCATCAACAATTAAAATTTTTCGACCCGTCATAACGCCAACTCAAGTATTACGTTTATGTTGCAGTCTATTAAATGAAATCAATATGACAAAATTATGACAATGGAAGTTTATAAATACGATCAGCTGCAATACCTATAAAAATAACCAATCCCACCCAATGATTATTCAAAAAGGCCTTGAAACAAGCTGCAGGATCGCGAAAGCGAATGAGCCATTGTTGATAGGCGAATAAACCAGCGACTAACACCAGGCTTATATAGTAGACGCCGTTCAACGAAAAGTGCTGCCCTATGGTAACCAGTATGTAAAGTGTCAGCAGTTGCAGCATGCCGGTAATGATTCGATCTTGATCGCCAAATAAAATGGCGGTGGATTTGACGCCAATTTTAATATCGTCATCGCGGTCAACCATGGCATAAAAAGTATCGTAGACGACTGTCCATAAGACCACGGCTAAATAAATTAACCAGGCATCCTGGGTGATTTTTCCTGCTTCTGCCGCGAATGCCATAGGTACACTCCACGCAAAGGCTGCACCCAATACAACTTGTGGCAGATAGGTATAACGCTTCATAAAGGGATAGGTTGCGGCAAGAACAAGTCCACCAATCGATAATTGTATTGTCAGCAGGTTGGTCATCAGAACTAATAAAAACGCAGTCGCGGCAATCACCGCAAATAAAATGATCGCTTCTTTGCTGGACACTGCACCTGTAGCCAATGGTCGATCCCGGGTTCGTTTAACTTTGCCGTCAATTTTTCTATCCGCAAAATCGTTGATCACACAACCTGCCGAGCGCATGAGAATCACACCGGTAATGAATATCAGTAAATTTTTAATACTGGGCATAAGTTCAGGTGTCGCCAGCCAAAGGCTCCAGAGTGTTGGCCAGAGCAGCAAGTAAATTCCGATGGGTTTGTGCAGCCGCATCAACAGCAAATAATGTTTAAGTTGTGTGGACGAATACCAAGGCAATTTTTTTTCAGTGCGTTGGATTTTTTGCAGCAGTTTATTATCGGGATCGGGTTGCATCATGTATTTGCCAGAATTTTTGCTGGATAGATAGGCAATCATGCCTGAATAGAAACGGAGTTTAAACCCTTGTTTGGTAACACGGAATGTTAATCATTGGTTGCAATCACATTATTTTTATTATTAATTTCCTTAATAAAATCAGGTAAAAAAACTTCGCTGACCAATAAAGGTTTTTGTTCCACATAAAATACCGATCTTCTGCCCCAGACTGTTTGATCGGGGTGAAGATATTTGGGTAAATATCCATGCTTGCAATTAATTTGCGCGACTTCAATCGGGCTGCGTTGCAATCGGGGTTGTTTAAATAAAAATGCGCCTAAAGGTTTGCGACTGGTTTTGCGTAATTGTCTCAATCTGCCTGTTAAACTGGACAAAGGCAAAAGGCTTCGTGCAAAAATCCATGGTTGGTTTTTGCCATATAAAATGACTTCACGTATTAACGTGGCCTGATGTTTTGTGAGCCCAAGTGCGCGTCGTTCATCAAGGCGGATCTTGCCGAATCCTTGAAACAACACTTTGACTTTAAATTGGCCCTGACTTTGTGTGATCAACCTGGCGGTGAGTGAACCTGTATCCTCTAGCCATGTATGTAAATGTCTTGCACAACGCAATTGCATATTCAAACAACCTGTTTTGTGCCAATACAATAGTGCCGATGTTTGGGCATGCGAGTTTGGAGAGTACAACCATCACCTCGGAATCAGGATAATTTTTTGCAGTTTATCAGAATTGAATTTCTTTCGTGATTTGATATCGCTTGATCAGGAATATCTGGGTACACTTGCTTTCTGGCCATGTTAAAAGGTGATCTCTTATGCAAAAAAATCAATTGGTTGTGATGCTGGCGAATGAATTGCAATTGAGTCCACATAAAGCCGATCTGACAATGTCTTCTATTTTGGAGCAAATTACCAACGCATTGAGCAGAGGGGAGTCTGTTGTGTTGCCTGGATTTGGCAGTTTCAAAGTCAGTGAACGCGCAGCGCGTGAAGGTCGCAATCCGCGCACAGGTGAAACGATAAAAATTGCTGCCAGCCGCAATGTTGTATTCAAAGCCGGTACGCAATTAAAAGCAGCGGTTAATCCGTAGGTTGGAAGAGGCGAAGCCGACTTCCGACAATTTTCAAATTGCGCAAACATGTCGGAAGTCACTGCGCTCTTCCAGCCTACTTCGAATAAATAAAAATTCAGAGAAATAAAAAATGTCATTAACCAATAAAATTTTGTTGGGCATGGTGCTGGGGATTCTGGTTGGCATAGGCTTGAATGTAATACTGGATTTACCTGATCCAAAAGCTGTTCCCGAAACAGATATTGGCAAATGGATTCAAACTATGTTGGTTAATGGTGTGTTTGATACTGTCGGCCAAATTTTTATTGCCTCATTAAAATTATTGGTTGTCCCTATGGTGTTTGTATCATTGGTGTGTGGTGCTGCTGCATTAGGCGGACACAACCGTATGGGCGTGATGGCAGGTAAGACCTTAAGCCTTTATTTGTTGACTACTGCGCTGGCAATTGCGTTGGCAATATTATTTGCTGTTCTGGTGCAGCCCGGTGCTGG
>CAMLRJ010000435.1 GCA_946482345.1 uncultured Cellvibrio sp. | reverse complement strand
ACTTTCTCTATTGGTGGATTAATTCTACATGCTGAAGTGTCCAGTTTCCGCAGTTTGGATTGGCGAAGCATGCGACCCAACTTCTTTTTTATTTTTGAACCCGGTTCGCTGGATCAATATTCACCCACAGAAATCACCAGCATTTATTTGGCGCCTGAACAAAAAGTAGTAATCAATCAATTGCTGCAAGAAAACCCCAGCATTTTGGTAATTGAATTGGATCGCATCATCGCGCAAATCCAAAAAATTATTCAGCAAGTGAGTGATGGCGTGTTACTGGTATTGTTCCTCACCCTGGCCGGTGGTTGTTTGGTGTTATTTGCGGCAGTGATCAGCAGTGTCGATAATCGCAAAAAAGAAGCGGGTTTATTGCGTGCATTGGGCAGTTCACGCCAATTAATTTTAGGTAGCATTTTGGTTGAATTTGCGATCCTCGGTTTCCTCGCCGGGCTTATCGCGATTATAGGTGCAGAAGTTTTGTTGCTCGGACTACAAGTCTGGGTTCTGGATACTCCGATTCAACCTCACTACCTTTATTGGTTGATTTCCCCCATCTCAGGCAGTTTGTTATTAATGCTAATGGGATATTTTTCTTGCCGCCGGGTTGTAACTACGCCGCCATCGATTATATTGCGCGAAGCTAATTGACAAGCTTTACCCCACCCTAACCCTCCCCTTGGCAGGGGAGGGAACAAAATTTCACTCCGCAAAAAACAGGGAGTCGAGTCCCTCCCCCTGCCAAGGGGGAGGTTAGGAGGGGGTAAGGCTTTTTAAACTTTCCAAATATCCCTATGAAACCCATTCCAAAAAGTCGCGTTCTCGAAAAAGGTATTTGGGGCATGAGTGCCCCGATGTTTGTTGATCAAGCGGTGATTTACACCATTCCGATTGTCGACATGTTTTTTCTCAGTCGTGTGTCCGATAGCGCCGCTGCAGCAGTCGGTGCAATCACGCCGTTAGTATTTGTTGCCAATGCATTTTTAATTGTGACTGCCTTTGCCGGCGCCAGTATTGCCAATCAATTTATTGGTGCAAAAAATTATTCCAAAGGTAATGCGACTATCACTGCTTATGCCTATTTGGTGTTTGCATTGGCTGTGATCGGCGGATTTTGTTTGAGTTACTTTGGCCCTTCAGTGGCGAGTGCTATGTCGCTGAGTGCCGATGTCGAACGTGATGCGCATGAATATTTATCCGTCATTGGTTGGATGATTGGTTTTTGGGGTTTTCGTGTTATCTACCAAACGATTTTAAATATTTATGGCGAACCTCAATGGAATACCGTCAGCAATATTATTTTATTTGTGATGAATCTATTGGGTAATGCAGTTGCCGTTTATGGTTTTGCGTTTATCGAGCCAGCGGGTGTCGCCGGTGTTGCCTGGGCCAGTGTATTTGCAGCTATCGCCAGTTTGATTTTTGTGATGCTGATTGTGCATTTCAAATTAAAATTACATTTTCCCTGGCGCGAAGCGGTTGATAATTTTCGAATCTTAATTATTCCGGTACTCGCCATAGCCGCGCCTGCTATTTTGGAGCCTATGTCTTTTCAAGCTTATATGATCGCGTTGAATTGGATTGCAGCCGACGTAGGCGATATAGCACTTAAAACAAAAATTTATGCTTACAACACCTTTTTGTTTTGTTTGATGATTTCAATTGCAATCGGTATGGCAACAGAAGCCATTATTGCGCAACGGGTTGGGCAAAAAGAATTTGATCTGGTTGAATCTCAACTCAAACAAAGTTTGAAAATTTCGATTATCGGTACCAGTATCCTGGCGCTGCTCTGGTTTGCTTTTCACAAACCGGTGTTGCATTTGTTTACTGAGGATCAAGCAATTATTGCGATTGGATTCTGGGCATTTTTTATTAGCTGTATTACGGAGCCCTGGCGTACAACCAATATCATTATTGGCAGCTCATTGCGTTGTACGGGTGACGCAACATTTTCTTCCATTTCGGCAATTTTAATTATTTGGTTATTCTCAATTCCACTGGCTTATATTTTGGCAATTCCCTGTGGATTGGGATTATATGGATTACTGATTGCTGCTCTGGTTGATGAATTTGTCCGCGCACTTATTAAATTTTGGCGTTGGCGACAAAAGAAATGGATGACCAAGGGTGTTGCATTTCGGGAGTCGGTGCAGGGATAAATCAATCCCGGGTGCAACTGGACTTCCCGGGTTTTGCGCAGCTATTACAACCGCTGCAGGAGGACGATGATTTTTTGAAAAACCATTTGTGTAACAAAAAGAAAATTGCACCGCACACACAAATGGCCACGATAATTTCTTGCCACATAAAAATCACCTTTACATCAAGGCTAATGCTATTTGATATGTTGCCCAAGCAACCAGATAAGCAAGAGCAAATAAATAAAGTGTAAAAAACAGGGTTGATTTCAGAGAGTTGGTTTCTCGTTTCACTACCGCTATGGTTGAAATACATTGAGGTGCGTAAACAAACCAAGCCAGATAAGCAAAAGCGACAGGTAATGACCAGCTGGCTGCTAATGTTGCCCCCAATGCTGTATCAAGTGAGTCCTCACCAACCGCATAAACTGTACCCAGAGCACTAACAGCCACTTCACGTGCTCCCATTGCCGGGATTAATGCAATACACATCTGCCAGTTAAACCCAAGGGGGGCAAAAAGTGGTTGCATCCAGGCACCCAACTGCCCCGCAAAGCTGTATTCAATAGCAGGGTTTGTCGCATCCACAGGAGCCCCGGGAAAACTCGCTAAAAACCACAGCAGTATCGAAAGCGCCAAAATAATTGTTCCTACACGTCGCAGAAAAATCCAGGCCCGTTCGCGTAGTCCTATTAACAAGTGATAAGGCATTGGCATTCTATAGCTCGGAAGTTCAAGCAGTAATGGAAACTCTTCACGTGCTGCCCGTCTGCGTAATATCCAGGCAATGATTGCGGCGCTGGCTATACCGGCAAAATACAAAGCGAAGAGTGTTAATCCCTGAAGATTGAAAATTCCCCATACGGTTTGCTCAGGGATAAATGCGGCGATAATCAATGTATAAACAGGAAGCCTGGCGGAACAAGTCATCAATGGCGCGACCATGATGGTGATAAATCTTTCACGGGGATCAGAAATGGTTCGTGTTGCCATTATTCCGGGAATTGCACAGGCAAAGCTGGAAAGCAGGGGAATAAAAGATCGACCGGATAAGCCGAGGCCACGCATGGGTCGATCCAGCAAAAATGCCGCGCGTGTGAGATAGCCTGAATCTTCCAGAACCAAAATAAAAAAGAACAGGATAATAATCTGCGGTAAAAAAACCAAAACACCACCGACACCGGCAATTAATCCGTCAACAATAAAATCTTTCAGTATGCCATCTGGCATGTAGGTGCCGATCCATTGGCCTGATTGCACAAATCCCGCATCAATTAAATCAACAACAGGTGTGGCCCATGCAAAAACTGCCTGAAAGATGACTAATAACATCGCTAATAAAAAAACAATTCCCAAAAAGGGATGCATGGCCAAACTATCGAGTTTGTCTTGCCAGGCTGGATAGGTGACAGGTTGTATTACATAGCGGCGCATCAAATCTTCGATTTCATTGTAAAGCGCTTCGATAGATTCCTGACGATCGCTCAATGTGAGGATTTGCTGCCCTTCCTGAATAGGTGTTTCCTTTATGTAGTCCTGTAATTTGTCCTTGAGGGCATCTACACCATGGCTTTTCACCGCTATGGTTTCCACGATTGGAATTTGTATGGACTTCGACAGTTCCTGAGTATTAATGGTGATGCCGCGACGTTTGGCTTCATCCATTTGATTCAACGCGATGATCATGGGGCGGTTAAGGCTTTTAAGCTCCATGACCAACCGCATCCCCAATCTGAAATTGCAAGCATCGAGAACAGCAATTAATAAATCCGGACGTGTCTCGCCTTCCTGTTTTCCC
>CAMLRJ010000434.1 GCA_946482345.1 uncultured Cellvibrio sp. | reverse complement strand
GTTGCTGAGAGAGACTCTCGACTTGTCGATCTTGACCGGGTCATTATGGAGCGTGATTCTCATATCGCGGATCTTAGTCGTATGCTGACCGAACGAGACCGCAGTTTCAACCAACTTATCAATTCAAGATCTTGGCGGCTCACTAAACCGGTCCGGTTCTTGGGCCGTTTGTTGGGAGGGGATTTCAAAGAAGCACTTGGGCCAGTGCTAAGGATTCTGCGCCTTAACAAAACAGAAATGCCAGCCAATTTAGAGTCACAGAGTTTGAAGGGGGCTGCAATGTTAGATTGCGATTCGGTCGATGGACATTTAGGTTCCTTGACTTCGAGCGCTATCTCAACGTCAGATGATCTTGCACTCGTTACCAGGCGGGTAAACTCCGACGATAATAGCACCTCCGATAATTGAACCTGTATTGTATTTTACAAGGCTTTGGATGAAATAATGCTACTTAAAGCCTTATGGAGCATTAGTTGAAACGGGATCTCAGAAGTGAATGTGTAAGAGTTCCAATTTAAAATCACGTGATTGGGTAGGGGAAAATGCTTTAAGTCGATATAAACTCTACCCGAATGGTGGTTTTGGCTGTATCTGTCTTTCTGATAAAATACATCAGTTCGTCTTGGCAGATATGTGTATTTAAAAGTGATTTCTTTGAATGGTCCTTAAGGTTGCTGGTCAGCTATAGAGGCATGTCCGTTGTATTTCAATTCCTTCGATCTGGCCAGCATGTTCCTATGATCTACAGCATTTTGCAATTCGTAAATTGAGGCGGTTAATGGAAACTACGAAGCGTATCAGAAAGGCAATTTTCCCTGTGGCAGGGATGGGTACTCGATTTCTACCTGCGACAAAAAGCATACCTAAAGAAATGCTTACCATCGTTGACAGACCGATTATTCAATATGCTGTCGATGAGGCAGTTGCTGCAGGTTGTGATCATTTGATATTTGTAACTGGTCGAAATAAACGTGCGATTTCTGACTATTTTGATAGACATCCGGAGCTTGAGTTTGAACTCGAACAAAAAGGGAAAATTAGAGAGCTAGAGCTAATTCGAAATGTGCTTCCTAAGCATGTGAAATGCACTTTTGTGATACAGCCCCAAGCACTTGGACTCGGTCACGCAATATCCTGTGCGTCTCATTTAATTGATGATAGTGAAACTTTTGCGGTGCTTCTGCCGGATGACCTAATTGATGCATCCCCTAATTTTTGTTTGAAGCAAATGGTGGAAGAGTGGAGAGCGAAGCGGGTTGAGGGTGTAATCGCTATTGAACAGGTTCCAGAAAACGAGACTCATAAGTACGGGGTGGTGGGATTTGGCATCAGAGATCAAAATGATTTTACTATCAAGGAGATTGTTGAAAAGCCAAGTGTTGGGGAGGCGCCATCGAACTGGTGTGTCGTTGGTAGATACCTCCTCCCCGGCAGTATAATGTCAAGACTTTCCGACTTGGCTCCAGGCAAGTCTGGGGAGGTTCAACTGACAGATGCAATAAAGATTGTTGTTAATGAGCAAAGAATTGTCGGATTTCCGTTTCATGGTAGGCGATTCGACTGTGGAAATAGGGCCGGATTTTTAGAGGCAAATGTCCATTTCGGGATGAAAGACTAGACTGATTTTTACTCCTGCGGAAGTGAAGGTCCCGCTAAAATTTCTGGATACCCAAATGAATACGTTTAACAAAATATCAGTTGCTGTGGTTGTTCCTGTTTATAGGGATGTGGCACTAACTCTTAAATGCATTAAGTCTGCGATTCCCGATCTGTTGGGTAACCCGGGGAACAGGCTTATTGTTATTCATGACAAGGGGCCTGAATCTGATATGCTTCCGGCGCTTAAAAGCCTGCAATCAACATACAATAATTTGATAGAGGTTGTTGAGAATTCATTGAATGTCGGTTTCGTTAAATCAGTCAATCGTGCGCTCTCAATGATTGCGAGCGAAGATGTTGTCTTGCTTAATAGTGACGTGATACTCCCTCCAGGGTGGCTAACCAGGTTGCAGCATGATTGTTATGGTGAAGAGCGGATCGGCACCGCAACGCCAATGACAAATAATGGAACGATATGTAGTTTCCCCAAAAACCTTTCTGAAAATGAGTTACTTTGGGGTTTGTCTGTTGAGCAAATTGATAAAGGCTTCTCCAAAGTAAAATTACCAGTCATTGAAGCTCCTACAGGGGTCGGTTTCTGCATGTATATTAGAAATGCATGCTTTCATGATGTTGGGAAACTGGACGAAGAGAGTTTTGGTAGAGGGTATGGTGAAGAAAATGATTTTTGTCAGAGGGCCATAAAGCAAGGCTGGAAAAATGTCATTAGCCCGAACGTATTCGCACATCATGTTGGAAGCGTGAGCTTCTCGACGGAAAAGTCAAGTTTGATCAAGAATGCAATGGAGAAACTGGCAAAGCTGCACCCAAACTACCATTCTGATGTGGCTCAATTCATACAGAATAATCCACTAAAGATAACAAGAATTCGTAGGTTAGCTGAGCTTGTTTCTCTTCAAAGACGTCCTGTCGTGGTACATGTTTGCCATGAACTTGGCGGTGGCGTAAAGCAGCACATTGACGAGCTTACATCGGCGTTGATTGGGCATGCGACTAGCATCCTCATCCAACCCTGCCGGGGGGCAGATCGGGTTGCGGTCACGTTTTCCGATCTTTCCGAAGGCGACCAGCTTCAATTTGAAGTTCAAAGTGAGTATTCAAGCTTGCTTGAACTGTTGAGAGCCTTTTGCGTTGGAATGATACATTTTCATCACACGCATGGACTTCACCCCAAGATTTGGAGTCTGCCATCGGACCTAAAAATTCCGTATTGTGCCACCGCCCATGATTACTACTGGATAAACGCTAATCCAACGCTGACCGACACCGATGGCGTAGCAAGGCTTGCACGAATAGATGACGATAGTGTTGTAAATCCGCTCTATCCACTGCCAAATGGAGTCACTGCCTCAGAATGGCGAGACTCATTGCGCGCGTTGCTGGAAGGGGCTGATTTTGTGATATTTCCATCTGCGTTCACTGCCAGAATCTATGCGAAATTTTATGAGTTTAAGAAAATTTATATTGTTTGGCATCTTGACGATGCTCGCAAGCCGATAAATGCTGACATTGAAACAGCCCCCACAAAGCACGCACAGATCAACGTTGGAGTTCTGGGTGCACTGGGAAAGGAGAAGGGGGCAGACCTTCTAGAATACTTTGCACAGTCCTCAGCAAGCCATTCGCTCAAATTTATACTTGTGGGCTATGCGTACCGAAGTTTGTCAGGTGTTGAGGCGACCGGACCGTATTCAGACGTTGACTGTCAAGAGATCATTAAAGAAAAAGACGTGCACATATTTGTGTTTCCTGCTAGATGGCCAGAAACTTTTAGTTATACATTGAGTCACGCAATTGCTACAAATCTACCGATATTTGCGCCCCGAACTGGTGCATTTATTGAGCGGCTCAGCGGAAGGAGGAATACCTATCTTTTTGATCACGAAAAAGACACCAGCGATATATTCACGGAGTTTTTGAGTTTTATCGAAAAATTTAGACGCGGGGAGACAATATACTCAGAGCGTTATGAAAATTTTGAAAGGGTTGACTCAAATAACTTCTATTTCAATATCTATACTGAGTATCTAAAGAATGCTGCGCCGCCCATTGAATCTGTTCTGTTTTGGGATTATGCAAATAAAATGGCACCAGTAAATACGTCTGACGACTGGAAAATGGACGTGCTTAAAGTACTTTGGAGAGTAACGCATTCCAAGTTTGGTTCTGTCCTTGCCGGATTTTTGCCATATCGATTCAAGCGTTGGATAAAGCGTTCTCTATCCTCGATGCCGATCCATCAAATAAAATAGTGGATAGCAAAAGACATTATGAAGGCGAAATTAGACAATCTTGATGTCGTAAGGTTATTTTTGGCAT
>CAMLRJ010000433.1 GCA_946482345.1 uncultured Cellvibrio sp. | reverse complement strand
TTTCGCGCAGACGGTTCAACATAAAAATACTGTTTTTGGTATCGTCCATTAAAATAGTTTCGGTTAATTCCAATTCAAGCACTGATGATGTGAGTGTTGCATCAGCCAATAATTTATTCAGCTTCCACAAAAAATCGGTTTGCCGGAATTGTAAAGCAGAAATGTTGACGCTAACCAATAAAGAAATTCCACGGGCTTGCCATTGTTTGATTTGGGAGACCGCCTCTGCCAATACCCAATCACCCAGAGCAATAATCAAACCGGTTTCTTCAGCCAAAGGAATAAACTCTGCAGGTGAAATCAAACCACGTTCTGCATGACGCCAGCGTACCAGCGCTTCCAACCCGCCAATTTCACCCGTTGCCGAAACAATTTGTGGTTGGTAATGTAATTCAAATTCACCTTTATCTATAGCGTTGCGTAAATCATTTTCCAGTGTGAGCCGATAAAGTGTGCGTGAATTTAATGATGGCGTATAAAACTGATAATTGTTGCGACCTTTTTCTTTGGCAAGATACATAGCTGCATCTGCATTCTTAATTAATTCATCACCGGTTTTGCCATCTTCCGGATAAACCGCAATGCCAATACTGGGTGTAATACGCAAACTCATATTGTTAATCGAAAAAGGAATTTGTAATAAGTCGCGTATTTTGATGGTTAAATCAGCCAAACTACTTTCATCGCGCACGCTGGGGAACATCACAATAAATTCATCGCCACCCAAACGTGCCACTGTATCAACTGTGCGTACTGCGCTCACTAAACGCTCGGCAACTTCTACCAATACCTGATCACCTGTTGCATGCCCCAGAGAATCATTGATGTTTTTAAAACGATCCAGATCAATAAATAACAAGCCCAATTTTTCATTCAATCGATTGGCCTGTGCCAACGCCATACCCAAACGGTCGTTCAATAAAATGCGATTGGGCAAGCCGGTTAAATTGTCGTGATGCGCTAAAAAATCAATACGCTCGCGTGAATTTTTATATTCAGTAATATCGCTGAATATCGCCACATAATTTTCGATTACACCTTCTGTATTCAACACACGGCTAATCGAAAACCAACAGGGAAACATTTCACCGCTGGTGCGCTTATTAAGTAACTCACCTTGCCAGTGTCCGGTTTCATGTAATTGATGCACTATTTCACGATAGCGGCTTGCACCTTCAAAACGAATACCTATGGCTAATACATCCACTCCAAAAATATCAGCCTCTTTCACGCCAGTCATATTTTCAAATGCTTTATTTACCGAAATTGCGCGGAAATGAATATCGGTAATTAAAATCGCTTCACTGCTGGATTCAAAAATATTTCCCCACAATCGCAATTGGTTTTCATATTTTTTGCGTTGGGTAATGTCACGCATCACCATCAATACTTCGAGATCATTTTGTGGAACCAACCGCGCTTCCCAATCACACAATCGGGTTCCATCCGGTGACCACTGGAATTCCAGATAACCAATATTTTTTTCGGCGAGCACTTGTCGCAAGTGTTCTTCCACCAGCGCATAAATTTCAGGAACCAGATAAGTGTGATTTTCAGCTTCAGGCAGGTGATACCATCCCGATAAATTCTGTACGCCTACACCTGCTTGTACTTCGCTCACACGCCCGTCGATACGCACACACAAAATAATGTCAGGAAGATTAGCCAACAACGCGCGGTTTTTGCCTTCGCTCACACTTAATTTGGCCATGGTTTGAGCCGAGCGCAGCAAATATTTCACTCGATAAGGTAAGGTGCCCCAAGCCACGGGTTTGGTAATAAAATCTGTAGCACCGGATTCATAGGCATAACGAATGGATTCCAGATCATCCAGCCCAGTGACTATGGCAACCGGAATGGAAAGATCCACTTTTTGTGCGCGCATTTCACGACACAATTCATAACCATCGCCATCGGGCAACACCACATCCAGTAAAATCAAATCAAATTCAAATTGCCGAAATAATTCACGCGCGCGTGCGCAACAATCCGCGGTTTCTACAATAAAACCGGCTTCTTCCAAAGTGGCTTGCATCATCATTCTGGCTGCCAATTCGTCATCAACAACCAAAATTCGTTGCGCTGGTTCAGGCTTCATAATTTGCCCTCCAACTCATCCCAATAGATAAGGCTTGATCGATAATATTGTTTAATTTTTTCGAGAAATTCTTGCGCCCTGCTTAAATCTCCTTTCAAAGCGCTGGCTTCCAGTTGCTTGCACAAATCCGCCAGCGACCGAATACCCAAATTGGCAGCACTGTTTTTAATACTGTGTGCCGTTTTAAATACTGCACTTGCTTGTTGACTGTTGATGTTTTGTTCCAACACGGCCAACAATTCCGGCGTGGATTGTCGAAATAATTGCACGACGCTGGCCAGTAATCCGGGGCGCAAATTGCGTAATTGCTGCAATAAGGTTTCATCCATATCCAACAATTCACGCAGATTTTGCTGACGGGTTTGTGCATGATTTTCTGCAGAAATCCAGCGCGCCAATGTCGCCGCCAATTGTTCGAGATTAAAGGGTTTACTCAGGTAATCACTCATACCGGCCGCCAAACATAATTCTCTGTCGCCGATGATGGCGTTGGCGGTCAGCGCAATAATTGGCAGCTCTGGCAAATGGTGTTGTTTTTCATAGGCACGCCAGTGATCGGTAGCTTCAAACCCATCCATCAACGGCATTTGGCAATCCATCAATACCAGATCAAATGTTTCATGAAGCATTCGATCCAAACCTTCCTTACCGTTTTGCGCAACCTGCGGCGAAATGCCCAGATTGTGCAACATGGCAATCACCACTTCCTGATTGACCAGATTGTCTTCCACCAACAGGATTCTCGCGTTTAATGCATTGGCCGGAGAAACATTGGCAGCCGCCAATTCCGGTGGTTTTTCTGCAGATGTTTTCCCGGCAACTTCCCCCTGATGGCTTCGGGATTTCACTTTGACGAGCAGCTGGTTGTACAGCTCTGATTGACGAACCGGTTTGATTAACCGTGGCAATTGATCCTGACTGTTAATTAATATTTCTGCGCTGCTCAGCACAATAATATCCACTGACTGTATCTGTGGATTGGTTTCCTGTTTGATCGCTTGAATCAACTGATTGCCATCCATTCCCGGCATCATCCAATCGGTCAGCAACACATCAAAAGGCCTTCTGCGCAACCAGATCAGAGCTTCAGGTGCCGAGCTGGTCATCACCGGATCAATTTTCCAGGAACGCAGCCAATTCCCCAGAATTTCCAGATTGGTGAGGTTGTCATCCACTACCAACACCTGCAGTGTTTCAAAACCTTCTATCCATTGGTGATTGCGTGAGTCCTCGATCAGGGGCAGGGTTAACTCAAAATAAAAACGACTGCCTTTGCCGGGAGCGGACTCACATTGAATCTCCCCCTTCATCAATCCAATAATGCGCTGGGAAATGGCCAGCCCCAAACCTGTGCCACCAAAACGCCGGGCCATGGTGGAATCGGCTTGCGAAAATGCCTGAAATAGATTTTTGCGTTGTGCATCGCTAATACCTATGCCGGTGTCACTCACGGAAAACTGGATGGTCACTGACTCTGCTGTTGCCCGGATAATCCGCACATCCAGCATCACCTCGCCCTTTTCGGTAAATTTGATGGCGTTACTGAGCAAGTTGGTCAGCACCTGGGCCAGCCTTGCAGAATCCAGATACACCGATAAAGGTGGCAAAGGTGTATTGCACAACAGCTCCAGATGTTTGGTTTGCGCTATGGGCGCGTAGCGTTCGACCAGATCCTCAATCATCAGGTTTAACTGACAACTTCTCGCTTCCAATTCCAGCTTGCCCGCTTCGACTTTGGAGAAATCCAGAATGTCATTAATGATTGCCAACAGATCTTCACCGGAACTGCGGGCAACACGGGCAAAACGTTTGTGTTTGGTATTCAGCTCTGTTTCCAATAGCAAACT
>CAMLRJ010000432.1 GCA_946482345.1 uncultured Cellvibrio sp. | reverse complement strand
TTCAATCAACTTCTCGATGATGATTGAAGTGCTGGATCATTTATTTTTAAAAGTACTCAGGTTAAATAATTACAAAATTCTGATGATTAGACAGCAGATAGAATCGGTGGATAGCGATATCAACAATAGATTGAACAGCTTGCCCTTTGAACTCATTAACGAAAATGAACCCTTGGTGACTTATTGCACCCAGCAAGCACAATTAATCATGGCAGACGAAATGCCAGACTCAATTCGCGATGAAATGGCAAAACATCATGCAGGATTATGTTTTTCTGTACTGTCAGAGCAGAAGACTCTGGCGATTGTGTTGGTTGGTTTACCTACACACTTTTCTTATTATCGTTATGACGACATGAAAGTGTTTGAATGGTTGCAAACAGAGTTGGAACAAGTATTCAACCGTGTTGTTCGCCTGAACAACATGCATGAACAATTAGGTGAAGCCAAGAAAACCTTATCCATGCTCAACTTGATGAATCACTATCACCACGATATCAAAGCGCCTTTTGCGATTATCGATGGTATTTTGTCGAATGACATTTATGATCGCGATAAACAGCTGGACATAGTGTTAGCACAAGTCGAACGCGGCTCCAAGCTTATCGCAACCATGGCCGGTATTTTGGGCGGACATCATAAACGGCAAATCCAACCTTGCGCTTTGGAAACATTGGTTCAGGATTGCCTCTATCTGTTTGAGAAATCGTTTGACCACATTGAATATGAGCTAAGCGGAATTCCTGAGATCAAAGGTGACGCGGAAGATTTAAAAATTCTTTTCATCAATTTAATTAAAAATGCCGCCGAAGCTCGCCGCGATGCAGAAGAATTAACAATCAAAATAAAATCCTGGGTCGAAAATAATAATATCTACATTTCAATTTCGGACAATGGCACCGGAATGACCGAAAGGCAATTAGCCAACTTATGGGAGGCAGGTGTTAGCAGGAAAAAATTCGGTAATGGTATAGGCATGCAAGCCATCAAACGCATAGTCGATGAACATAACGCACAGATTGAAGTCACCAGCGAACTTGCAAAAGGATCCAAATTCACACTCTGCTTTTCTGCTTCCCAGATTGCCCATGATGATGAAGACAATACGCATACCACAAAAGACGAACTCGCAGAAAGACGCGTTGTTAGTTTGCTGGAGAAGAGAAAATAGCTTGTGAGTTTTTAGAAAAAATTTGCGATCCTTCAGTTAAAAATTTTCAACTAAATCAAAAGCTGGATTCCCGCTTTCGCGGGAATGACAACAATGACAGAAAATTTTTATTCTCAATAAACAATCATCGCCTCAGGCAATGTATTGATCGTAGTCCCATCACTCATGGTTAATTTAAACATATACCAATAAGTAGTACCTGCAACCAAACCGCTGGTATCGAGCAGGGTTCCTTCTTGTGGTGCGCTGGCCAGAATTCTTGTGCGGCCACTGGCTTGGTTGCGGGTATTGCGATATACCTCTACAACTCTGATTGCTTGTGGGAAATCCTGGAGTTTCCAACTGAGTGAAATACCGGTATCAGTTTTTGTACTGATTAAATTGGTTTTGGGTGTCAGTACAGTTGCAACATATACAGGTTCCGAGCGCACAATTTGATTGGTTACTGCATTATCAAATTCAATCCAGTAGTAATAGTTTTTACCCGCAGTTGCTGTTGCATCTGCCCAGCTTAAACTGTTAATGGCAGGTGTTGACACTAATTGGCTTGTTGAAAAATCAGCGGGGGAATTGGCGTCTGTTGTTTCTGCACGATAAATGTTAATTGAACGTATATCCATATTGGCTGTGCGCCAGGTTAATTGCACAGGTACTTCATTATTATTGATATTGAATTCTATTTGTGGAATTAAACTGATGGATAATTTGGTTTTGGATACACCGGGATCGAGATCAGTTTTTCTTTTACCTTTAATTTCAGCCCAATAAAAATAATCAACATCCGGTACCACATTGTTATCAATCAATTCGAGATGGTTTGCGGTAATGCAACCTATGCTGACCCGGGTTGCTGGATCATTTTGCGTGCTGCGGAAAATTTCGGCTGCATTAATTTTAAGGTGATGACTGTAAAGGCGAACAACTACTTTATTGTCATAACCCTGTGCAACCAATTTCATCCACTCACTGCCTTTATTGGTTGTTGATTTGTAAACAGGAAGATTGGTTTCAATTCCGCCCATAAAAAAATCAGGGTGGGGTGGTTGGTTGTAACCCACATTTTGCCAGGCAATTGCTGTGCGGTATTGTGGATTTTGCATCAGTGTTGGAATGCGATATTGCGTAGGAATATTGGTGGAGAAAATCATCAGTTCACTGTTATCTGCATTACGCAAGATCACTTCTTCGCGCCAGTCGCCAAAAATATCGGCAGAGAGTGCGGGCGTTGCTTTGGTGCCATTATTGGAAACAGCAGAAAATAATGAGCCATCCAGAATTTTATTGGATGTGTAATTTGTGTAATCCCATTTGTAGATGGAATTGCCATCAAGCATTTCACGCAATAAATCGCCATCCCACCAGGATGCAAAATTCATTTGCGGTGGTGGCGTTTCTGCAATCAGTTGTCCATTGGCTGCAACCAATCCACCACGCGATGCCCATTGTTCATTTCCGACAAAATTGGGATCAATATCAATACTCACACCACGGCCCACATCGGCTGCATTGCTTGGACGATTCCATAAAATTTGTCCGGTGGCGGCATCGTGCATTTCAACTCCATATTCAACGCCGTCTTTGGTGTAACAGCTTGGGCATTCATGCACCATAAAAATTTCCATGCCTGGGCGTGTTGGATCGAGATCGCTAACATGCAATGCGTCACCATGACCCAGTGCAGTGCTGTAGAGTGCGCGGCCGTTATCATCGATAGTCGCTGCGCCATAAATAATTTCGTCACGACCATCAGCATCTACATCAGCCACTGACAAACTGTGTGCGCCCTGACCATAAACAACTTCATCACCATTACCATTGTTGGTATCAAATACCCAGCGTTGACTGAATTTATTGTCCACCCAATCAAATGCAGCAACGACTGCGCGTGTGTAATAACCGCGCGCCATAAACAGGCTGGGCTTTTCGCCATCAAAATAAGCAACACCTGCTAAAAAACGATCCACGCGATTGCCATAATTATCGCCCCAATCATTCACATTTCCGCGTGCAGGTATGTAATCAATCGTATCCAATGCTTCACCGGATAATCCATCGAACATGGTTAAGTATTCTGCACCGGAAAGAATGTAACCGCCGCTATTGCGATGATCGGCAGTGGCATTGCCGATAATATTTCCGCGGCCATCAATGGTTCCATCGGCTGTTTTCATCGCAATTTCAGCGCGACCATCGCCATTGAAATCGTAAGCAATAAATTGTGTGTAATGCGCACCGGCACGAATATTTTTTCCCAAATCAATTCGCCAAAGTTGTTTGCCTTCAAGTGTGTAAGCATCAATAAAAACATTACCCGTGTAACCGCTTTGTGAATTATCTTTGGCGTTAGTGGGTTCCCATTTCAAAATAATTTCGTAACGTCCGTCGCCATCCAGATCAGCAACACTGGTATCGTTAGCAGAGTAACTGTGCTCAACACCTTTGATGGAATCATTTTTAGGTTTGTTGAGTGGAATCGATAAATAGGGCGCACGCCATGGACTTGCACCGGTTGAATTATGTTGATGTTCATTTTCTATGGCTACTTTGTAGTAGTCCGTGGTTTTTCCATTCGTATCCAGATAAAAGCTGGCATCTTTAAAGGGTTTTTTATTAATTTTTTTGCCATTGCGATAAATATCAAAACCTTTTTTTGCGGGATCACTGATCAACGCTCGCCAGCTGATGGCATTACCTTGCGTTGCTGGAATCACTATCAATCCGCGATCAAGATCTTCGACATTTTTTTCAGCCATCACACTGATGGATGTGATAGAGAG
>CAMLRJ010000431.1 GCA_946482345.1 uncultured Cellvibrio sp. | reverse complement strand
GAACGCAGCTTCTCCATTGAGCTTACAAAATTTGTAGTCGATTGGTACTATCTAATAATAATTGGAATTTTGATTCTAAATTTTTTCCCAATATTTATATATAAAGAGAAAAAAGTATTTTATTCAATAGGCATCTCTATAGGAACTTGCATTGTTTTTCTTGCGCTGTACATTTACCCTGCTTGGGTAAATAAGTAATTGGGGACAGAAGCAAAATTAAATGTCCGTTCTTGTCCGAACGCAGTTAAATAAATCACACCAGCGAGCAACAAATGAGTGATTGGGATTTTCTTCATGATCGAACGGCAAACACTTCCAATAGAAATATGGTGATTCCGGTATCGCAACTACAGGAAGAAACGCTCAACAACATTTTGGAGGAGTTTATAACGCGAGAAGGGACTGATTACGGCGATTATGAAATCAGTCTTCAGCAGAAAGTTGCCCGACTTAAGCGGCAAATCGTTCAAGGCGATGTTGTAATTGTGTTCGACTCAGTATTGGAAAGCGTTAACCTGATGACTAAAAAGGACTACGAAAGTAATTGGGGTCAAGTAAATGGGGTAGAGCAAAATTAAGTGCCTGCTTTGACCGAAAGCAAAACCTTCTGCTCACTCAACTATTGACGGCAAATCGGGTAGATTGGCTCTGTGGATATCCGGCCTATGCTTTGAAGCCGTCTTGTGAAAGTTTTTAACGGCTGGTTCCCTGCCTTCGCAGGGATGACGGAAAACACTAGGCAATAAAGAATATCAACGCGTAAACAACCAACGATCCAATAATGTAATAAATATTGACCCTTTTTTCTTTGTCTTCATCTGCGCGGGCGTTAAAAATATCCAGTACTGCTTGTCGTAATAAGAAGGTGTAAAGCACATAGTAGAGGAATGGAATTACGTGCACATAAAACGGAAAATCGCTGACGTGTTTTCCAAATAAACCGAGCAGCCAATCAATTTCAACGTAAATACCAAAAATCCCCAAGCCTGCGTTGATAAACATCCATTTCACTTCTTCTTTGCCGAAAAAATTCAGGTAAAAAATGCAATAAATCAAAATTGCAAAACCACCATGCGCATATAAAAATAAAACTGGTGCGCCATTGTCAGCGTAAGCCATGAAAAAACCCGAACCACCAAAGATCAACATGTGCACCATAAAAAACGGATAAATAGCAAAGCCGGATAATGAATCGCCTTTTTTGTACTGTTTGCCATTGATAGTGACGTCAGATTTCAGTTTCATACATAGCTCGCATAAGGTCGGGAATTACAATAAATCTTTATTGTCTTCATAAACCTGATTTAGTTGTCGGGAAATTAATGTGATTGTATCGGGTGACAAGCCAATGGATTTTGCTCTGTTGGAAAATTCCGAGATCGCATCCAATACTTGTTGAATCGTTTTTTGTGCGTCTTTCCAGTTAGCGTAATTGGCGTGGGATGCAAGCAATTGGAAAGTTTTTTTGCCAGGTTGTTTACCGAAACCGGCGAAGGCAGTCATGTGTTCGCCATAGGCGGATGGACTGAAGGTGATATCGTAAGCGGGTGACACGTGCCAATCGCCGTTATCGATTTGTAGAAACGACCAGTTTTTACTGTGGTCATCCTGATTTAATGCAAATAAATTAAACACCGCTCGATGAAAAATAATTTGTCCGGCGACAGGGCTTTTACAAAGAGAACTGCTGGCTTTAATTAAATCCAGATAGTCGAGACTGGGTAAACGAAAGTCGGCATTCAATAAACCTGATGCACTGTGTAAATGTAAGCGGCCTTCCTGTTCATTTTTAACATAAGTATCAAAACGTTTGGTCGCTAACCATTTTGTTGCGCCGGATTTTTTAGGTGCGTTCAACAGGGTCCAGTCAGCGACATCAATACCGGCTTTATTGGCAAGGGATAAATAAACTGCTTCACACAAACCTTCTTCATGCCCCAACGATAAATTTTGTGAAGTAAATTTCACTAAATAAGCCTGAGTGCCGGGCAGGTAATGTGTACTGCATAAATTTTCTTTGTCTGGATAGAGATAAAGCTGTGCTTTGGGCCTTGCGCCACAAGAGCTTCCCGCATTAACCAAGGCTGATAAAACCTCTGAAGTTTGGCCATCGAATATGGCTTGTGCTTCCAATCCCAATTCAGAAATTTTATGAAGAACCTGATCTTCTTTTTGCAATTCAAAAGCGGGTTGATACGAAAGTGCGCCCATACCTCTGTTGCCAACAAATGCCAATCTATCCATGGGGGTAATTTGTGTAGAGACCAAACCGGTTTGGCGAAAAATTCGATCCATCAATAATAACCCCCATCCATCGGGAATTGAGTCAGCAAAAACACCAAACATACCTTGATGAAATTGCGAGTTTGCCAATTGCAGCGATGAATCAAACTTCAAAAAAAAGGGCGATAAGCTCTGGCCTTCTTTCAAATAATTAGCATCGTATTGAAAAAAAATTCCCTGACGATTTTGTGCGAGCTGACCAACCAGCAGTGATCGGCTATTGCTGTAAGTTCGCCACACATCCAGTTTTTTAACGGGAATCATCGTTGAGCACCTCATCAATGCTAGTGGGCATATTAGGCGGTTCTTTCAAAATGGAATGCAGGCGGGAAAGATCATCCAGCGTTTGCCACAAGAGTAAAAATTGCCGCAATGAAATCAAACCTCTGGTTTCAAATTTTTTGATGGTAGGTGCAGGCACCCCACTGCGCCCGGCCAGCACTTCGCGTGATAAGCCCAAACGCTTGCGCCGCCCCTTCAAGTGTTCGGCCAGTGCAGTTTGGGTGTCTTGAGCTGAGAATAGAAACGGCATCATATAGACACTATAGTATCCCATATTATAAAAATAAGATGATTATAGATATTATAGTATCCAATTTCGATATCCAACAGAATCACGCAAGCCCTCACTGCCCAAAGTGCACCCCAAACAGTATCGAAGACACAATTTGCGATCTTGATCGCGTTATTTTCGTTCGGGGCTTGTTCTGTCCTATGCGCTTGGTTATATTTGTAACCGTTTACAGAAGTGCTGTTCCAAGGCTCAAATAAGAATAATAAGAGGATTACAGGTCAGCCTCTTGCAGTAATTAAATTCCAGGCCCTTTCGTTTTCTGTATACCTTTCGGGCAGCTTATCGCCTGTTTTTTACACACAGCATCACACACCGAATGCCTGATTCTTCGGCAATTTATTCGGATAACAATAACGCACTGACAATTTCATTGTTGGTATTAACTATCTACAGGATAAGTTATGAAAAAATCCATTTGTAAACTCATGAGCCTTACGCTTGCGCTTTCCGCATTGCTGGCAGGAAGTGCAGCGGCCAATTGGAGTGTCAGCGGTTCGCAGATCCTTGACCCCAATGGAACCCGCTTTGTTTTTCGCGGAGTGAACCACGCACACGCCTGGTACACAGACAGAACCCCACAGGCATTAAGAGATATAGCCGCGACAGGCGCCAACTCGGTACGTGTTGTTCTGAGTAACGGCACCCAGTGGACGCGCAACAGCGGCAGCGATGTCAGCAACATCATCAGCCAATGTAAGACCAATAAACTGGTCTGCGTACTGGAAGTACATGACTCTACCGGTTACGGCGAAAGCAGTGCGGCCACGCACATATCAAGAGCCACTGAATATTGGCTAAGTTCAGATGTAAAAGCAGCGATTGTTGGCCAGGAAGACTATGCGATTATCAATATTGCCAACGAACCTTTCGGCAATAACACCAGTGCATCAACCTACACCGCTGACACCATCACCGCTATCCGAGCTTTGCGTTCCGGTGGCTTGACGCACATGTTGATGGTGGATGCGGCTAACTGGGGACAAGACTGGACGGGCGCAATGCGCGATAACGCTGCCAGTATCTTTGCTGCTGACAGCCTGCGAAATACCGTTTTCTCGGTACACATGTACGAAGTCTATGGCAACGCAGATCG
>CAMLRJ010000430.1 GCA_946482345.1 uncultured Cellvibrio sp. | reverse complement strand
AATTAATGGATTAATAGTTGTTGCTGATGTTTGACCCAATGGCGAAACCAGTTTTTGGTTGAAATCATGAATTTGATGAATCAATTCCAACACAGAATGTTTGCTGCGGCGCGCTTTGATATCGCGCTGTTCCTGATCCCCCAACACCAATCCACCAATTCGATCACCGCGATTTAATGCGGCCCATGCCAGAGTTGCAGCAATTTCAGCAGCGAGCACAGATTTAAAACAATGACGGCTGCCAAAAAAAAGCGGGGAGCGTTGATCGATTAAAATCAACACCGGCCGCTCACGTTCTTCCCGATACACTTTGGTGTGAGTGACTTGCGTGCGTGCTGTGACTCGCCAATCAATATTGCGTATATCGTCTCCTGCCTGATACAGGCGCACCTCTTCAAAATCCATTCCCCTGCCGCGAAAGTGAGTGCGCTCATTGCCTGCCAACAAGCTGCGCGCACGTCGTTTGGGAAATAAAGACAAGCCCTGCGCAACAAACCGGGTTTGTAACAGTTGGTCGAGTTGTGTGTAGGCACCGCTGGACATGAGGCTCTCGCTGATGAATGGTTAAACCAGGGGCACTGTTGCCAGCAGGCGTTCGATGACCTGTTGAGTATTGATACCCTTGGCCTCTGCTTCAAATCTCAAAATAAGACGATGACGTAAAACATCAAAGGCTATGGCCTGAACATCATCCGGGGTTACATAATCGCGACCTTCCAACCAGGCATGCGCACGCGCGCAACGATCCAATGCAATAGTGGCTCGCGGGCTGGCACCGAACTCGATCAGGCTGGCCAGCTCCTTGTTGTACTGCGCGGGGCGTCGGGTTGCGTTGATTAAATGCACCAGATAATTTTCAACCGTGTCAGCCATATGCAATCCCAGCACTTCCTGACGTGCAGCCAAAATACTGGATTCACTGATAACCGCAGGTGCTTCAACGGATTGATACGAGGCTTCCTGACGAGCCAAATGCAGGATTTTCCTTTCGGCTTCCAAGCTTGGGTAATCCACCACCACATGCAACAAAAAGCGATCCAGTTGGGCTTCGGGTAAAGGGTAGGTGCCTTCTTGTTCTATCGGGTTTTGGGTGGCCATCACCATAAATAATTTCGGCAAAGGATAGGTTTTGCTGCCCACACTGACTTGTCTTTCCGCCATAGCCTCCAGCAGCGCAGACTGTACTTTTGCCGGTGCGCGGTTTATCTCATCCGCCAACACCAGATTATGAAATATAGGGCCGGGTTGAAATTCGAAATGCCCTGACTGTGGGCGATAAATGTCAGTTCCGGTGACATCAGCCGGCAGCAAATCGGGAGTAAATTGCACACGGTGGAATTTCGCTTCTATACCTTGCGACAGGGTTTTAATCGCTTTGGTTTTTGCCAGACCAGGTGCGCCTTCGACTAATAAATGACCATCTGCCAGGAGTGCAATTAACATGCGATTAATAAGGTGGTCTTGCCCGACAATCTGCTGATTTAACCAGGTCGCGAGCGATTGGATTTGATCGTAATTCGACATAAGGTTTTATCCTGTTTTAAAGTTCGCTAACTGACCGTCAAATTTGGAGGCAGTTCCAGATTTTTCAATACTGAAAGTTATTAATCGTCTAATCTTAATACTGTTTATAAGTAAACCTCCCTCCTCGTAAGAGTAACTGGCGCCTCCCTTTGAAAAAGGGAGGCGGGGGAGGGATTTAAGATGGTCAATTTTACGAAGATTTTAAATCCCCCCTAACCCCCCTTTTTCAAAGTGGGGGACTAATTCCCTCCCCTTACGAAGGGGAGGGTTAGGGTGGGGGGTTTGTTTTACATATCTATTAATAAGGAGCCAAAAGAGTGGATAGCCAACATGTAAGCCAGCATCAATTCGATGCGTTTATGGAAGAGCTGAATACATTTGCAGTGAAGCAATTGAACGCTACAGAAGCGGAGCGCCTGATGGTATTGGCTCGTTTGTTTTATACCTATTACCCGCTTGAAGAATTGGTTGGCCGGCATTTCAGTGATGTGTTCGGTGGTATTTATCAATGGTGGCGATTTATCCAGCAATACGACAGCAAGTCATCCAAACCCAAATTGAGAGTGTTCAATCCTGTACTGGCTGAAGATGGTTGGGTTTGCCCGCATACAGTGGTGGTGGTGTTGCAAAAGGATATGCCGTTTCTGGTGGATTCGATTCGCATTGAAATGAATCGTCGCAATATCGCCATTCACGGTTTGAAAAGTACGGTGATGAATGTTCGCCGCGATGATAAACATAAATTAATGTCGTTAACTGGCAACCCGGCAGAATCTGATCATACCCAAACAGAAGCCTTGATATTTTTAGAAATCAGTTTGCATTCGCAAGAAGATGAATTGAACGATTTGCGCGATAGTTTGTTATCCGTATTGGATGAAGTGAATTGTGTTGTTAAGGATTACCAACCCATGATGGGACAAATTGTTGAAATTGAAAAAAATTTACAATTGGCTGCAGATTCGGTGATGGGGCCTTTGGTTAAAGAGAGTCAGGAATTTGTTCACTGGTTAATGGCAAACCATTTTACCTTTTTGGGTTATTCGGAATATGAATTTGTGGAATCCGAAACCGGCAAACAATTGCGTGAGATCTGTGACAAACGATTAGGTGTATTTGCATATCGCAATGCTCCGCAATCGGTTATTGATGTCGCTCAATTCAATGAAGGTATGGCCAGGTTTCATTTGGTTCCGCAGATTATTACCTTTTCCAAATCGTCGATGCGTGCACGTGTTCATCGTCATGCTTATTCTGATTATGTTGTAATTAAAAAATTCAACGCCAGTGGCGATGTTATAGGGGAATGTCGATTTATGGGGTTGTACACCTCAATGGTGTATAGCCTCAGCCCGATTGGTATTCCTTTAATTCGTGACAAGGTTAATAAGGTTATTGAACGAAGTGGATTAAACCTTAACAGTTATTATGGAAAAAGTTTCAAACAAATTCTGGAAACATTTCCACGCGATGAAATATTTTTAAGCAATGGTTCTGAATTGTATGAAACCCTGATGGGTGTGGCGCAGATTAATGAGCGGGCAATGGTGAAACTCTTTGTTCGTCGCGATTTGTTTGGAAAATTTTTAACCTGCTTGATTTATATTCCCCGCGATTATTTTTCAACAAAAATACGTTTGAAAATACAAGAGCTGATAGGCAATATTTTGGGCACCCATGAGTGTGACTTTACCACGCTCTATTCGGAATCTATTTTGGCTCGTGTCTATTTGGTCTTCAAACTGGGCAATCAATCGATTCCTGATATCGATATAAAATTATTGCAATCCAAAATTGTAGAAATTGCCCGCTCCTGGGAAGATCAACTGCAATATTCCCTGATCGAATCCCAGGGGGAAGAGAAAGCCATGCGATTGTTACATGAATATCGCAATGCATTTGCTTCTTCTTATCAGGAACAGTTTGATTCGCGTAATGCTGTTCAGGATATTTTGATTATGGATTCCATGACGGCAACCAATGATATCGCAATGAGTTTTTACCAGCCTGTCAGTGCTTCAGAGCATGAGCTACGTTTTAAAATATTCCACGAAAATAAAACCCTGGAGTTATCGGATGTTATTCCGGTTCTCGAACATTTGGGATTGCGAGTAATCTCGGAAAGCTCTCACGAGATTCGTCGTACCAATGGCGATTTTGTGTGGCTGCATGATTTTCATCTGGAACATCACTTTTCATCTGAATTTGATATTCATAAAGTTAAAGATAACTTTCAGGATGCCTTCGCTGCAATTTGGCGCAAGCGAATGGATAGCGATCCGTTTAATCGTCTGGTGTTAAGTTGTGGTTTGCAGTGGCGAGAGGTGATGTTGTTGCGAGCTTATGCCGGTTACATGCGACAAACCCTGTTTAATTTTGCTGACACTTATATCGCCAATGCTTTGGTTAATCATGCGGGTTTGACTCAAT
>CAMLRJ010000429.1 GCA_946482345.1 uncultured Cellvibrio sp. | reverse complement strand
CTCACTGATTTATTCAGTTTCTTGCGTTGCTGATAGAGTTGGTTAACGTATTCATCTGCAGCTCTTAATCGAGTAATACCCGAGAATGCCGGTTTAAACCCATGCTCGTCCAGAAATTTAATTAAATCCATCCGCAACTGCTGATCATAGGTTTCATTTAACCAATCAAGATGAACATGCTTTTTGTATCCCAGATAAGGTTGCAGGTAAGCATCTGCTTTTAATAAATTCACCTGCAATCGGAAAATATTTTTTTTACTCATCAAAAAATCATTGTGGCCTGTATTAACCAGCAAATGTCCTGCATTGCTGTATAAAGCCAAACGTTCTTCATCCTTCTGATCTATGTCGTAGGTATCAATCAAAAATGCTGCCTGGGTTACATTGACCGTTTTCAAGTTACGAACCAGCATTTGTGAACGTGCCACGGGCTGAAGGCTGGTAGCACCACCCAAACTATTGTCAAAAACCAAAACCACTTGTGCAGCATTGGCAGAGGACACAATGAATACACTGGTCAGTAACAATATCCATACCGGTAAAAAAAACAATCTGGAATATCTCATTAACTTACTCATTATTAAGCCCCGATTTAACAATGTTCGAGTAAGTATAACCTTGAAATGCATAATAGATTTAAGTCAGAGGCAGTTTGAATAAACAATTCTGTACAGAGAATGAATTGTGTACGAATCAGATCCTAATAGATTACTGAATCTGGCGACGGGATTTACTTATCAAATTACATGCAAAGCCGACCTATGGATTGATTAGCCGCTGACCAAAACACCCTCACCCCAACCCTCTCCCGGAGGGAGAGGGGGTTAAGTCATTTTGTAGTAAGTAGGGAGTAAAGCCCCTCTCCTTCGGGACGACTGCATGGATGCAGGAGGTAGAACCATGTAGCTGTTGTCGAGAGGTGAGGGAAAAACTATTTCGCAATTTTCGCCTTACGCACCAATTGAATGAATTCATTTCGATATCCATATTCATCAGTGCCTTTATTTTCCTGTGCGAGTTTGATGACATCATCGTAAGAAAACTTTTCCATAAATTGTCCACCGCGAAGTAATTGTGCAAACCCTGCAACCGCCACACTGAACTTGACTTCTGATTGCATGGTTGCATTGGCTTCTTTGGTTTTTATCAACACCGGAGTTTCAATCAAGTTGGATTTATCTTCTTTTGGTAATTTATAACGCAAGCGCACAAACGCATATTCACTTGCCTGTGCATCATTGGTTGTGCTGCTGACTTTATAACGACTGGGTTCCAGCAAACCTTTTTGACCAAACGGTGTGATTTCATAAATCGCAGTCACACGCTGGCCCGCACCTATTTCGCCTGCATCGATTTTATCGTTGTTAAAATCTTCACGATTTAATGCGCGAGTTTCATAACCGATCAAACGATATTCAGCAACAGTATTGGGATTAAATTCCACCTGGATTTTCACATCTTTTGCAATTGGAAATAAATTGCTGGTGGCTTCAGTCACCAATACTTTTTGTGCTTCGCTCAAAGTATCAATATAAACCGCTGTACCATTTCCATTTTGTGCCAGTGTTTGCATCATAGCATCTTGATAATTACCCTGGCCAAATCCCAGTACTGACAAGAAGATTCCTTTTTCGCGTTTGCGTTCAACCAAATCCTGCAGACTGCTGTCATCCGTTTGCCCCACATTAAAATCACCATCCGTTGCTAACAAAATACGGTTCACACCTTTGGAATTAAAATTCGCTTCTGCCAATTGGTAAGCCAATTCAATTCCTTCTGCACCTGCAGTGCTACCACCCGCTTGTAAATTATTCAGTGCAGCTAAAATTTTGGCTTTATTTTTAACTTTGGTTGGTTCCAATACCGTACCTGCTGCTCCTGCATACACCACAATTGAAACAGTGTCATTAGGACGCAAGCTATCCAGTAATAAACTCATGGATTGTTTTACTAATGGTAATTTGTCCGGCTCATCCATAGAACCCGAAACATCAAGCAAAAACACCAAATTACTTTGTGGAATTTCTTTTGTCGGTAATTGATAGCCCTGTATCGCAACATGAATTAATTTGTTGCCTTTTTTCCAAGGTGAATCCATCAAATTAACACTGGTCGTAAAAGGCGTTTTACGGTTATCGGAAATCGGATAGTGATAATCAAAATAATTAATCAATTCTTCCTGACGCACCATATCTTTTGCAGGAAGCTGACCATTATTCAACATACGACGCACAAAACTGTAGGAAGCTGTATCGACATCAATAGAAAAAGTGGAGACAGGCTCTTCAGCAACGGCTTTTACCGAATTATCTTTAAACTCTTTAAATCTGTCGCGGAATTCTTGCGGCTGTGATTGTTGTGTATCACCGAGAACGACACTGCTCGCTAACTTATCAGCCATGGGTGCGGGTGCAGCCATGACAGGTTTAGCCGCAATTGCACCGGTTAAAACAATTTCCTCAACTTCTTCTGCTTCGACTTGTCTTCTGCCGGCAAATTCTGATTCATTTCTTCTTTCAACTGCTGCTACCTCCACTCGCTGTAAAGATTCAGCAACAGGAGCATTAGATAACTGCCCTATATCTTCAGATGCGATGGTATCAACAGCGGCTTTACCTTTTGCAGAGGATTCTTTTTTTAATTCTTCTTTAGCTCTTGCCAATTGAGCAACTTCACGTTTTGCGTCGTCCGCGTTTTTTAGTGCCAGTTCAATATCGGCAACAACCACTTCTTCAGTTTCATCTTTCATTTCACCAATAATGACAGGCACTGGCTGGTTTTTTGGTTCTGCAGGAATTTCATTCACAACCAACGATTCAGAATTCATATTCATTAATGGGCTGTCGGGTTTTTGCAAAATTACCAAACCAATAACGGCAACACTGGCAGTGGTTAAACTGCCGATAAAGAATTTTCGAGATGAGATTTTCATGGTATCGCTCCTGTGGGCACTTTGTGGGTTAGTGCCGATAAGACGAAGCCATGCCAAAAATCCTTGGAAAGAAAATGATTTTTTTTCAGTTTGAATGTTTTCTGTGTGGGAAGACTGATTTTTTGCCAGATCAAACTCTGCCATAGCCAAGGCTATAGCGCGTTTTCTTGCACTGGAATCAGCAGCAGGTGCAGATTGTTTTAGTGCGTCTATTAATAGATCCGGTTTTTGATCATCATCTTTCATGATCAACCCTCGTGAGAAATTGGCGAATAAAATGTCTGCAATTGTTTGCGCATTTCATGCAGTCGCCAGGAAATAGTGGATTCTTTAACACCGAGGATCTCAGCAGCTTCTGCATGACTTAAACCCTCGGCATGTACGAGCAAGGCTGTTTCCTTGAAACCTTCTGCCATATTGCCCAACAAACCTAATACCTGTTGCAGATAAATAATATTTTCTGCCTTGTTTTCAACAGGAGATAAATTTTCTTCAGTGCTCTCATCAATATCTTCGACAAATCCTGTTTGTGTTGATTCATGTCGTGATTGGCTTTTTTGCCAATCCTTCGCACAGTTGATCACCAATCGATACAACCATGAACTGAATTGTGATTCAAAACGGAATTGTGAAATTGAACGCGCCAATTTAATACAGGCTTGTTGTGCAACATCTTCTGCATCTGCCTTGTTACCACACCATTTAAATGCAAAACGATAAAGCGTGTCGTAGCGGGTCTCCAGAAGAGACTCAAATGCATCCGCATTCCCCGCTTGCGCGCGACGAATTAATTCCGACTCATCCATTCAGTTTCTCAATCGAGATGAATTCTTGTGGGTAAGACGACATGAAATTGCAAATCCTTGGTGGTTATTGTTAAAAACATTCACCCCCTCCTAACCTCCCCCCTTGGCAAGGGGGGGGAACTGGCTCCTCCCTTTGAAAAAGGGAGGCTGGGAGGGATTTAAGATGGTCAAATTTTCTGAGATTTTAAATCCCCCCTAGCCCCCCTTTTTCAAAGTGGGGAA
>CAMLRJ010000428.1 GCA_946482345.1 uncultured Cellvibrio sp. | reverse complement strand
CTGGTAACAGCTGGGAAAATCAGGCGTTGTTTGATTTTAACGGCGTAGCAACACCGGCACTGGCAGAATTTTTGAATGATAAATAAATCTTTCGTCATTCCTGCGAAAGCAGGAATCCAGCTCTTAAAAAGTGAATACAACCAATAGCTGGATCCCTGCCTTCGCAGGGATGACGAGTAGAACCTCCGAAATATTCAGATCAAAAATAATAAACCGGCACATGGCCGGTTTATTATTTTTTGTATGCATTAACAATTAATTTATAAAAACAAAAACGGAACCAAAGTCAGCACCAATACAAATGCGATGGCAATTAGCGCCGCAAAAAAACGAATCGGGTGTAAGGCAATATTTTTCCAGAAACCTATAGCTTCGCCCTGCTCTACCAATTCAGCATAATGTTTTCGTTGTTGTTCTGCGCGTTGGATTTGATATTCCTGAATCAGATTTTTAGCGGTTTCCAATTGGGATTTATCGTGCAGCCAAATTGCATCGAGACCCATGCGAAAAAACCCGGCATGGGTCTCGTAAAAGTGAATGTCATTTTCAGACAATAAAGCACGGACTTCTTCGGCTTCATCATCCAAAACATTTTTGAGTTTAAATAATAAAGTGGCCATTAGCGTGAAAACACCACAGTTTTATTATCGTTGATCAACACACGGTGTTCGGCGTGCCAACGGATTGCACGATTTAACACTACCGCTTCTATATCACGACCGATTTCTGCCATTTCTTCTGGCGAATTAACGTGTGACACACGTTCAACGGATTGCTCGATAATCGGGCCTTCATCCAAATCGGCGGTGACAAAATGCGCTGTCGCACCAATTAATTTCACACCGCGATCATAAGCTTGATGGTAAGGTTTTGCGCCTTTAAAACCGGGCAAGAATGAATGATGAATATTGATCGCACGGCCGTTTAATTTTTTACACAAATCATCAGAAAGAATTTGCATGTAGCGTGCGAGCACTAAAAAATCAGCTTGCAGATCCTGCATTAATTGCCAGACCTGATTTTCTTGTTGTTCTTTGGTGTCGGATGTAATCGGCAAATAATGAAATGGCAATTCATACCATTCAGTTAAATCACGCATCACATTGTGATTGGAAACCACGCCGACAATATCAATTGGCAAGGTGCCGTTTTTCCATGAATTCAACAGCGCATTTAAACAATGCCCCCATTGTGAAACAGCAATTAATACGCGAGGTTTATATTGTTTATCAAAGATCGCCCAATCCATTTGGTATTGTTCGCCCAAAGGTTTAAACAATGAACGTATTTGGCCAAGGTTATAACCTGCAGGGCATTCAAATTCTGTGCGCATAAAAAATTGCGCTTTATCCACATCTTCAAATTGTGATGATTCTTTAATGTTGAATCCGAGTGTGGCGAATAAAGTTGCTACTGCGGCGACTATGCCTTTTGAATCCTTACAACTAAAGGTTAAAACGATTTCTTTGATACCTGACATATTGTGATCCGGCGAATTTATTTTTCAGGCAGGCAAGATAACGGGATGGGAGGGAGAATTCAAATTTAAAGCCTTACCCCCTCCTAACCTCCCCCTTGGCAGGGGGAGGGACTTTACTCCCTACTTGATGCAGAGTGAAATCGGTTCCCTCCCCTGCCAAGGGGAGGGTTAGGGTGGGGTAAGGCTTTTCAATCTAAAACTGATACCGCGCCGAAACACCAAACAAATCCATTGCCTGTTGATCAAACGCCAGATGTTGCAGTGACACCCCCAAACTCATTTGAGAGATCAATTCATAATCCAATCGAAAGCCAAACAACAAATCGGTTTGGTTGTCGTAATCCAGATTGAGTTGGTCGCTGGCGACATTGATTTTTCCATCCCAGATAAACACCCCCGCTTCTGTCGAAAGATGGACTTTGGAATGAGGATACATACTCAAACCCTGTACCAAGGTAATTCCGTTGGCAGTGATGGGATAGGAATTTTCGAGGGCTTTGCTGAAAGCATTTCTGTCTTCAGCCGCATCCAGAATCAAATTCACTTTCACATCACCCAGATCCAAATAGCCCAGCTGGGTGTAGGTCAGTTCACTCCACTGATAGCCAATAGATAATGCATAAGCGGTTTTGTCCAGATCAAAGTCCGTTATCTGCGCATCGAATCCGGCTGCATCTATGTCAGCTTGCAGATGGGATTGTTTGGCTTTGTATTGCGCCTCATAAACATCGAGGCGCAGAGATATTTTGTCTTTGACGGATTCCCAATCCGAAGCCTGGGTATTACTGGATATTCCCACCAAGGTCAGCATCACAAACAGACCTGCTTTCAATTTGCGCACTGGAATCAAGAACGCAGCCAACAACAGAATGAACAACAGACTCATGGAACCACCGCCCTTACCTTTGGTTTTAATTTCGACGACGGCTTCCGGTGCACTCACTGCTCCGGGGTCAGATACAGCCGCATTGACCAAACCATCATCATCATTCGGGCCGCCGTCTTCTATGCCCAACTGCACACAGAGATGACCAGCAGTTAAACCAGGTTGCCAATCAGTCGCACCGGGTGGTGGGCAATATCCGGGATTACCTGCAGCCGAATGCAGAGTGTTGTCAGCATCTTCCACAAAGTTGATCCATTTGCCTTTCTGGAATTTGCGATAAACCGCATTGGCCGGAATTGGAGCTTGTTGTGGTATGACCACTCTCACGGTTTGACCGGGTGTTGGCAGATCCTTGATCACGAAGTCGAAGATTCCACCTGCAGGCACAAACTTGTCGTCTTTGACCAAGCCCCCGAGAGTTTCCACTTCATTATCCAGAATTTGCACACCACCGGAATTACCGGTCAAGGCCAGCAGACCCAAACCGCAACGCACACCGGGATCACATTCAATCAGATAAGAATCCGTGATCAACCCAACCTGCGGCAACACGTTGGAGCTTGGCATATTGTCCAGATAATTGGGTATACCGTTACCATCGCTGTCATTGATGCCCTCGTCCAAATCACTAACGCCATCATTGTCCACATCATCATTAACACTGAGCACCGGTAATGAAGCCACTACTCTGAAACTCAGCTCGGCCTGAACACTGGCTCCACCGGAATCCGTGACTGTCACCAATACCTTGTGTGCGCCTGACAAACCGGTCGGGCTGAATACACGGTTGGCGTTGGTCGCATTACCATCACTATCCACCAGCCCGCGAGTGGCTGACCAATCAAAACTGTGGGTATCAGTGGAGTTGAAATCACTGACTTGTGCCTGGACAGTGACAGCTCCGGCATTGGGTGTGACCTGCGAAGTCTCTACACCACCCTGAGTCAATACCAACTTCACAACCGGCGGCAAGTTACCTTCACGTATGCTGATGGTATGTCGATTGGCAGCACCGGCATTCAATTGCGAATCGGCAAAGGCCACTACCAACTCGCGGTTGCCTATACCCGTCAACGGATTGATGGTTACAGGAATCGCAACCTCCAATGGATTATCCACCGTAAATTGCGCAACACCCGCAACCAGATTGTGTTCGTTAGTGCCTGCTGTTGTGCTGTTATGAATTTGATAGGCCACATCAAATGGATACACAGGTGACGGGCCATTCAGCAGGATACGGAATTCCGTCTGGCTGCCACGGGTCGCGATTTGCGGTTTGCTGAAGTTGACCAAAGGCTTGATGTTGAGGACTTGAATAGCCTCATCAGTCAAACCGCCGGTATTACGTGCAACCCAACGAACCTCATGACGGCCGGGTGCCAGCAACAGTGCATTGTTGGTGTTCAAACCTTCAGGTGCCGTAGTGCAGCAATTGTTGCCAGACACATTCGAAGCCAAAGCATTCAGTGCCGTATTCACTTGCGTTTGTGTAGCGTTGGCAGCCAGCCCGAGCAATTGACGCAAACTCACCGGCGTGTAAAGCGCTGTTGCATTCAAGGTCAAATCTGCAGGGGCCGTTAACATTGGCTCATCA
>CAMLRJ010000427.1 GCA_946482345.1 uncultured Cellvibrio sp. | reverse complement strand
TTTTGCGTAATATCGTCATTCAATTTTATTTTGGGCGGAATAAATGTGTGCCCAAAATCAGCTCCCGCTTGCGCTTTGCCATTTACACTGTAACCAAAACTGTCATTACAGCCGATGTAATCACAGCGCCCCTGATTAGCCACATGCTCCAGCGCATACCAATGCCACACAGGTAAATTTTTCGATGCATTGGTCATGGCCAACATGTAATAAATTCCGGGTTTGCTGCCAGGCTGTGAATTGTCATCCAGTTTGACAGTGAGGTAAGGGTATTGCGGATTATTCGGTACTGCCAACAGGTTGCCCTGCGCGTCAGTTTTTTTGATCAAGCCTCTGGCCAGCATAATGTCCTGATGTAAAAAATCGGCTTTTACCATGACTGCATCAACCGGAAATCGCACTTCCAATTTGTGTGCATCAGAAATTTGACCTGAAGTTAACGCTGCATTCTGCGCCCAGTTGCGCACACCCAATCCTTCTTTTGAGTACAAATTATTTTGGTAAATATAATCGACCATGGATTTATTGCGGAATACCAATTCCAGTTCCATATCGCGTAACAATCTGCCCGGATCAAGCACATCAACCGGCGTTAAACCGCCGTGGTTCATAATCGCTTTAGTGGGATCTCCGTTAGGTACTGTGGGTAATAGGCTGGGAGATTTGTAGTCAGCACGAAACACCGGGCAGTGTGCTGATGGTTGTCCATTCGGATTGATTTTGGCGTTGGGATTACAACAATTTGTTGATTGTGTATCCGAACAAAGCGGCCACGGATTTTGTGGCCAGATGGTTTGGTCTATACCCCAATTCCACCAACTTTTGGAAATTGCATCGGCCAGTTGTACCCAGGCAAATGCATCGGGGCAGGTTGCTGCTGCGGTTGCTGAATAGGGCTCGTTGAAAACAGGTTTTCCATTTTTTGTCGTAACCTGATTTTTACAATTTGCATCATCCTGAATAAAACTGCGGTAAAACATCAGTTGTTGTAAACCATTAACGGAAACTTGATTGGATGTTTGCGCCTGAGTTGACATACTGGCGCCAAAAATAATGTAGCAAAAAACAGTGGCGATTATTTTTTTTAATGTAATTGCGTTTTTTATTTGTAGCATTTTTCGCTCCTTAATGATTGGAAAACCCAGTGTAGTCCAGCACTGACATTTTACCAGCCACGAAAATGGCATAGAAATTTGCATATCAAATAAAATAGTTATCGTTAAATAATCTTGGCGTCAATAATTTCATGCTCATGATGAAATTTAAAAAATACTATTTTAAATTGAAAAATGCGACAAATTATTTTCTGATAGAGTTTTGCACCAATCAAAATTAATAGTCCTGCCTTCGCAGGGATGACGAAGTGAAATTAAACAAAAATGAATTCGTACAAAGGTCTTTCTGAAAATGTTTAATTTAATTTTTCAGTAGGCAAAATTATTATCTCTGGATTGGGTATTCATCTACCCAATCAACACTTTATAAAGATTAAACACTGAAATTCCACTGATCAGTAATCCCACCAAAATCAATAAAGTTTTGGTCGAGAATTTTTTACAGGCATAAGCGGCAAAAGGTGCTGCAAATAATCCACCGATAATTAATCCCGCCACCACATGCCAAATGGTTTCATCAACCAGAATAAAAAGTGATGCAGCACTGGTGAGTGTTAGAAAAAATTCAGCGAAATTAACCGAACCAATTGTGGTACGCGGATCATGACCAGTGCCGACTAACGTTGTCGTCACTACCGGGCCCCAGCCACCACCGCCAGATGTATCAACAAATCCGCCCAGTAATGCGAGTTTGGCAACATGTTTGGGTTCACCTTTGCGCGTCTTGATATGTTTTTTGAATGCTTTGGTGAGAACGTAAATACCCATCAACAATAAATAAACGGTGATAAAAGGTTTGAGTGTTTTACCGTCGATTTGCGTTACTAATAATGCACCCAGAAGCCCGCCGATAATTCCCGGAATTAACAATCGCAAAAATAATTTTTTATCCACGTTACCAAATTTTGCGTGGGATATTCCCGAGATACCGGTAGTAAATACTTCCGCCATATGAACTGATGCGCTGGCAAGAGCAGGGGAGGCACCGGTCGCCAACAAAAAACTGGTCGATGTCAAACCATAGGCCATACCTAATGCACCATCTACTATTTGTGCTAACAATCCAACCAATAAAGCGTTCCAAAACATGGAATCATTCAAGGTGGTTTTGATGCTGCTTACGCCTTGATCCCAACTACCGCCAAAGAGTTGGGCGGCACCCAGTGCAATTAATCCAACCAGAGTCAGTGCTGCAAACCACACAGCAGTGCGAATAACAGGATGCAGGGGAATTTGTTCTATAGGTGGCAGGCCCAGGGCCTGATGTTCTTGATTAACAGGTGTGTCCGATAAATCCAAATCACGTATTTTCATGCACTTATTTCCGATCCAGTTTTCTGGTGAGTCAGGTTGGGCGCATGCTATTGGCTGGATGGCCGCTTGGGAAATACTGATTGTTTATTTGCTTATAACCGGCCGAGTTGTTTGGGTATTTTAGTTTTATGATGACCAAAACTGATGAATACTTAACTATCATTCGAGGATGCCAAGTTAATATTCACTCAATTTGCAAAGACTATAAGGAGAAGCAGATGGCAAGCATAATCCCCAATATTAATGCAGCATCTACCAAAATGACTCCGGGCGAACGCCGTTTTGCGCAACGGCTGGAAGCATTCTTGGAAGATGATTATTCCTGCTGGTTCGATATACCGGTTGGCTCCAATCGGCGTTATCCGGATTTTATTATTCTCCATCCTGCACGCGGTTTATTATTTCTTGAAGTTAAAGACTGGAAACTTCCCAATATTAAATCCATGAATCACCAAACATTTCAGTTGTTAACCAATGAAGGTTTGGTCAATAAAGCCAATCCTATTGAACAAGCCCGGCAAGCTGCCTATCAAGTTGTTAATCAATTAAAGCGAGATGTGTTGCTTCAAGAAACCGAAGGGCGTCATAAAGGAAGTTTGATATGTCCTTATGGTTATGGTGTGGTGTTTACCAATATTTTGCGTAAGCAACTTGAGCCTTATCTTCAAGACGAAAACGCTTCAATTTTACCCGCGCATCAGATTATCTTTCAGGATGATATGTTTGAAAAAACAGACCCTGAAGAATTTCAGCAGCGTTTGTGGAATATGTTTAATTATCAATTTCCACAAAAATTAACCTTGCCACAAATTGATCGCATTCGTGCGCATCTATTTCCTGAAATTTGTATCCAGACGGATGATTTATTTATTGATGATAAAGAATCAAAAGTTTTTGCTGTCCCCGATATTGTTAAAGTTATGGATATGCAACAGGAACAATTGGCTCGCAGTTTTGGTGAGGGCCACAGGGTGGTGCATGGTGTGGCGGGTTCTGGTAAAACCTTGATCCTGGGTTTTCGCTGTTGGTATCTCGCACAAACCCAATCCAAACCTATTTTGGTGCTGTGTTACAACATTACACTGGCTGCCAAATTACGGTCGATGATGCGCAATAAAGGAATAGGTGATCAGGTTCAGGTTTATCATTTTCATGATTGGTGTGGGCAACAGTTGCGTACTTATCATGTGGATTTAATAAAAGGCCAACAACCGGTTTGGGAAAGGCAAGTGCTCAGTGTAATACAGGGTGTTGAGCAGGGATTAATTCCGCGCGAGCAATATGGTGCAGTTTTAATTGACGAAGGTCACGATTTCGAAGCCGAATGGCTAACATTAGTGGTGCAGATGATCGATAAAGAAACCAATTCATTGCTGCTCCTCTATGACGATGCCCAATCTATTTATAAAAAGAAATCCAATCTGAATTTTACTTTGTCCAGTGTCGGCATTCAGGCACGCGGCCGCACCAGCATCCTAAAATTAAATTACCGCAACACCCGCGAAATTTTGCAATTCGCATTTGAATTCGCCA
>CAMLRJ010000426.1 GCA_946482345.1 uncultured Cellvibrio sp. | reverse complement strand
TAAATTTTAAACATCACATCACTGATGAATTTTCCCAATCCAATTTTCACAAATCACCGGTACCAAACTACCCGCTTTACCGCGCAAAAATTTGTATCCAAACGGAACTTTGTCTACTTCCATGCTCACAATAATTTTTTCGGCGTGGAAGCGGGCGTGTTTGAGTAATCCAGCAGCAGGGAAAACAGTTAATGAACTGCCGACGACCAATACTTTGTTGGCGGTTTGCAAATGTTCTCGGCATTCATCCAAAAATAAAACTTCTTCACCAAACCAGACTATATGTGGGCGGAGTTGATGTCCGTTTGGGGCGAGATCACCGAGTTGGATGGTTTTTGTTCCTATATCGATAATGTCGTTGCCGACTTCCGGGCGGGCTTTGGTTAATTCACCGTGTACATGAATAACATTGGATGAACCGGCGCGTTCATGCAAGTTGTCTACATTTTGCGTGATCACCACCACTTCGTATTGGCTCTCCAATTGTGCTATGGCGATGTGTGCAGGATTCGGTTCTACGTTTTCCAATTCGCTGCGGCGCATGTTGTAAAAATCCAACACCAGTTGTGGGTCAGCACGCCATGCCTGGGGAGTTGCGACCTGGCTGATCGAATAATTGTTCCAAAGGCCGTTAAAATCGCGAAAGGTTTTCAATCCGCTTTCAGCGGAAACACCTGCACCGGAAAACACAACGATTTTATTGGGGTTGATCGGTTTACTCATACGTCCTCCATAAATTACCGCAGGAATGATCCACTAATTTTTCAGTAACGCCAACTGATCATGGGTTTTGAAAATGAAGCTGTTACAATGCGGTCTTTCTGAAAATTGATATTACGGGGCTGATCTTGTTACGACGACTGGACATTATTTTTCTGATCATTGGTTTGGGGTTCTTCAGCCATCTGCAGGCGGCTCAGGAATTGCCTATTTATCGAGCTTTCGGCAGTGTTAAAAATCAAACTGATACGGAACGCAATATAGCCGCCAGTTTGTATTTTGGTGAAGTGATTGTCAGGGCATCGGGCCGTCGGGATGCCCTGACCAACCCGGTTATTCTGGCCGCGATTCCCAAAGCATCCAGTTATCTTTTCAGTTTTTCCTATACCGGAAATAAAATCGAAATTGTAGAAGGCAAACCGCAAACCCGCATTGGTATTCAACTGGATTATTCGCCGCAAGCCGTGAACCAACTTTTGAAATCGGCGCAACTTCCCCTCTGGCCTGCGCAAAGACCAAAGGTGTTGGTTTGGACAGCATATCGTGATGTGGCACTGACAGAATTGCATCGTGTGCCGGATGAAACAGTGATGAATCAATTGCAATTACAAAGTGGGTTGCGCGGTCTCAAAATGCAAATGCCCGAGTGGGATCTCGATGACAGTCTTGCAGTTTCTGTTGAGCATGTCTGGCAATTGAATTTGGAAAAAATCAAAGCAGCTTCTGCACGTTATAAAGCTGATGTGATTGTGGTGGCGCGCTATCAACCGGTTTCCATGGGCAGATTGCCTCCGGGATTATTGCAGGATGATGCAGCCAGTGTTGAATCAGACAGCATTGAACAAACGGTCAGTTCTGTCGAGGCGAATCCGGTTGTTAATGATGCCGCGAATGTTGCAACAGAAACAGTTAATTTGGGGCCCTGGGTGATGGATTGGCAGGTGGTTAATCCAGCAACACAACAATCGTCCATACAATCAGAACAAGCAGCAGAAGCGGCTGCGCTCTTTGCCAATTTCACGCACAAGTTGGCCGATCAATTATCCAGTCAGTATTCAGTTACATTAGGGCAGCAAACAGCACAAACCTATTACATGCAAATCAGTAATATTCGTCATTTTGCGGCTGTTAAAAAATCGCAAGCCTATTTAAAAACCCTGGCGATGGTGCAAAAAAGCGAACTGATCAAAGTTAATGAACAGGGTTTGTTGTTATTGCTGACGATGGAAGGTGATTCACGTTTGCTTGAATCCACTTTATTACTGGGCAAACGTTTATTGCCGGAATTTTCTCCGGATGTGAGCGCAGTGGATAATCCTGTGCATTCTGAAGATGAAAACATGCCAATTGATACCAATGCACCTTTGGAAAATTCCGGAATGATTGATTCTGCTGAAATCATCGGGCCAAAAGGCACATTGGATGATCCCCTGCGTTATGTGTGGCAGGAAGAATAATGGCAAAACCGGAACAACTTTTTTTAGGTCTCAATCTTTCAGACGAAGCCACTTTCGCCAATTTTTTTGCGCAAGCGCAAAGTCCGAATGCGTTGGTTGTGTCCGGTTTATTAAATTTTTTTAATGATCAACAAGAAAATTTTATTTATTTATGGGGCGCATCCGGCAGTGGTGTTACGCATTTGCTACAAGCTGTTTGTCATCAAGCCCAGTCAGAAAAAGTGTCTTTTCAATATTTACCTTTGCGGGAATTGGTTGGCTATTCACCGGAAGAATTATGCGGTGGTCTGGAATTACTCGATCTGATTTGCCTTGACGGTTTTGAAGCAGTGGCCGGTCGTCAGGATTGGGAAAAAGCCTTGTTCAACCTTTTCAATCGTACGCAAGAGCTGCGACACAAATTAATTATCTCTGCCAATGCCCCGGTTCGGGAATTGCCGATTCAACTCGCTGATTTATCATCGCGTTTGCAATGGGGTTTGACTTTGCATCTGCACAACATGACGGATTTTGAAAAACAATCAGCGTTACAACTGCGTGCAAAAGTTCGCGGCTTGGAACTCACTGATGAGGTCGCACAATTTTTAATTCAACGCCTTGACCGTGATACCAACGAATTATTCTGGCAACTACAACGTCTCGACAACGCTTCATTGCAAGAGCAGCGTAAATTGACGATTCCTTTTGTGAAGAAGGTGTTGGGAATAAATTAATGTTTTATTTAAATAGCGATCTTTGCACGAATCCATTTTTGTTTAATTTCACATCGCCATCCCTGCGAAGGTAGGGATCCAGCCTTTGATTCCATTAAATTTTTTTTAACTGCTGAATTAGCTTCGCTGGTCTGACGGCTCCTGCCTCCGCAGAAATCACGATAATTTTGAAGGTCCCTAAACATACCCATAAAAAAACAAACCCCATTTTTTATCATGGGGTTTGTTTGAATTGGCGAGATTTTTTTCAGTATTACAAGGGTGGATAAGCGTTGTTCAACAATACCTGGAATCCTTCTTTAAACCAGCGTCCGGCAACAGGGGCATTTGGCAAAGCACCTGTGTCTACATTGGTGCCGCTGCCAGGATTGTAGTTGTAAGTTGGGTCACACATACGGTCGAAACCTTTGGCAGGATCTTGCGGGTCGTATGACAACTCTTGTGATGCTGCACCATCAGATTCCCCCGGTGGTTTCACCCACACATAAGCATCGATTCCCGCAGCAGGCGCAACCGTTGGACGCGCACCTATACCACCTTTCTGGTTACACCAGTTGCCACGATGTGTGCGTTTATCCAGACGCGATTCGTTGACGAAAGTTTCCAGAGATGTACTGGTGGATTGTGCTGTTGGGCGGTTAGAACCACCCCAACCATTACGACCGGTATCAATCAACATACCGATAGTGGATGGGAAGCCTTCGGTAATCATTGCATTGCGCCATGCCTGAACAAAAGCCACTTCGCTAAATTGAGGGTTCCATTCATAAAAAGCTGCCTTGCGGACTTGTGTGCCGGGACTTCCGGGTAGATCACTTTGTGCCAGCGAATCAAGGAAGGGTTCGTAAAGCGGAGTGTACCCTGATGTGTTTGATACAAAACCTGCAATTGAGTTGACGCCACCGGTAGCACCTTTAATGGCATTGCCAATCAGAGTAATAGCCTTCCCGAAATTGTCATCCCAACCCAACCAGCCTGAGTGACCAATATCAACATAGCTGTAGACGTTTTTAATCGGATACAACTTGCCGAGGGTGTATTGGGTATTAGGTACATAACCATAGGGGCCCTCATT
>CAMLRJ010000425.1 GCA_946482345.1 uncultured Cellvibrio sp. | reverse complement strand
AGTTCAACCAGTGTCGCCCCGGCCGACACCACACCCGATGCCTTTAGTTTTAGCGCTGTTACCGGCGCTGCCCTGAATGCCACCATCAGTTCAACGGCCGTGACTATTTCCGGTATTAATACTGCAACGCCTATTAGTATCATGGGCGGTGAGTATTCCATCGCTGGCGGCGCTTTTACCAGTGCGGTGGGGAGCATCGCCAATGGCCAAACACTGGTGGTTAGGCTCACCAGCGCAGCGGTACCGAGCACTACCACAGAAGCCAGTGTGTCAATTGGTGGAGTGACGCAGGCGTTCAGTGTTACTACCGAATTGCCTGACACCACACCCAATGCGTTTAGCTTCAACAGCGTCACTGGAGCACCGCTTAACGCAGCGGTCACTTCGGCGACGGTCACCATTTCCGGCATTAATACAGCTATACCCATCAGCATCACGGGTGGGGAGTATTCTACAAATAGTGGTGCCTTTACGAGCGCGGCGGGAACTATCACTAACGGCCAAACACTTGCGCTCCGGTTAACAAGTGCAGCAACTATTTCCACAGCGTCCCAAGCCACAATAACCATTAGGGGTGTTGCCACAAACTTTTCCGTAACCACAACCACCATTCGCAGTGAACCGCTTAACATTGCTGGAGTAGTAACTACGCTTGCAGGAACACAAAAAAGTGCTGATGGTATAGGCACTTCTGCAAGATTTCTTGAGCCATCTGATGCGGTAATTGTCGGCAGCCATCTTTATGTTGCCGATACCTACAATCATAAAATCCGCAAAATCGAAATCGCGACGGGTGTGGTCACCACACTTGCAGGTGGCTCATTTGGCAGTGCCGATGGCACAGGCGCTGCGGCGAGTTTCAATGCACCTCAAGGTATTACCACCGATGGTACTCACCTTTATGTTGCGGATACCCAAAATAATAAAATCCGAAAAATCGTAATAGCAACCGGTGCAGTCACTACTCTGGCGGGCAGCGGCTCATTTGGCAGTGCCGATGGCACAGGCGCTGCGGCGATGTTCAATCGACCTCAAGGCATCACCACCGATGGTACTCACCTATATGTTGCCGATCCCTACAATAATAAAATCCGCAAAATCGAAATCGCGACAGGGGTGGTCACTACGCTGGCGGGCAGTGGTTCAAGTGGCAGCACCGATGGTGTAGGCGTTGCGGCGAGTTTCAATTTCCCTCAAGGCATCACCAACGATGGTACTCATCTTTATGTCGCCGATACCGGCAACTCTAAAATCCGCAAAATCGAAATCGCGACGGGTGTGGTCACTACTCTGGCGGGGAGTGGTTCAAGAGGCGATGCCGATGGCACAGGCGTTGCGGCGAGTTTCAAATTCCCTCAAGGCATCACCACTGATGGTACTCACCTTTATGTTGTCGATCGCGGCAATTATAACATCCGCAAAATCGTGATAACGACAGGTGTGGTCACTACTCTGGCGGGTGTCGCTTCAGCAGGTGGTGTCGATGGCACAGGCGCTGCGGCGAGTTTCGGTACCCCTAAAGGCATCACCACCGATGGCACTCACCTTTATGTTGCCGATACCGGCAATTATAAAATCCGCAAAATCGAAATAGCGACTGGTGTGGTCACTACACTTGCAGGTGGCTCATTTGGCAGTGCCGATGGCACAGGCGCTGCGGCGAGGTTCTATAGGCCAACGGGCATCACCACCGATGGTACTCACCTCTATGTTACCGATACCCTCGCTGATGGAATCCGCAAAATCGAAATCGCGACGGGTGTGGTCACCACGTTGGCGGGTGGTGGCTCAGAAGAAGGCGCCGATGGTACAGGCGTTGCGGCGAGTTTCAATTCCCCTTATGGCATCACCACTGATGGCACTCACCTTTATGTTGCCGATAGCGGTAATCATAAAATCCGCAAAATCGAAATCGCGACGGGTGTGGTCACTACTCTGGCAGGGAGCGGTTCAAATGCAAGTGGCAGTGCAGATGGCACAGGCGCTGCGGCGAGTTTTTCTTTCCCTCTAGGCATTACCACTGATGGTACTCACCTTTATGTTGCGGATACCAACAATAGTAGAGTTCGCAAAATCGAAATAGCAACAGGTGTGGTCACCACACTTGCAGGTGGCTCATTTGGCAGTGCCGATGGCACAGGCGCTGCGGCGAGATTCAATGTCCCTCAAGGCATCACCACCGATGGTACCCACCTTTATGTTGTCGATAACGGCAGTCATAACATCCGCAAAATCGAAATCGCGACGGGTGTGGTCACTACGTTGGCGGGCAGTGGTTCAATTGGCAGCGCCGATGGTGTAGGCGCTGCGGCGAGTTTCTATGGGCCAGCAGGCATCACCACCGACGGCTTTTCATTGTTTGTAACAGATACTGAAAACTACACCATCCGCAAAATTGAATAACTGATTAGCGCACAGGACGTGCGCGATCGTAATGCAACCTTATTGATTCAAAATTTCTTATCTCGATAAGCAAATAAAAGCTCATCCCTTTTGTGGTTCAGGTGCAAGGTTGCAGCTAGAGCCACATTTTTTAAAGGTTAATTAGATGAATTATTTTTTACCAATATCAGCAACCAGTTTGATGTTGTTTTTATCTACCTGTGGTGGCGGAAGTGCGTAAAATAATTCTACTGGCCGATATGAAACATGCGGCCGTCAGCTTGGGTTCGCGTTATCTCAAAGGAGATCAGGATGGAATATGGGTGGATAATTTACACAGGCTGTTGCGCCATGCTAATGGTTCTTGGAACTGTGTTGGAGTTAAGTTACAGGTTAAAGATTAGCAGAGTCGGACTTGCAATAAAATTCTTAAGTTTGTTGATAAGCTTGGGAGGATTTTTTTACTTTAACTGGGCTTACGTCTTAATGGGCACGTTTATCGTTTCTAATATTGATGCGTCTGCAAAATCTATTTTTGATAAAACCCGTAATTTTTTTTCAAAAATCTCATGGTTTAACCGTTATTGGTCAAGTAATTTAAAGCCTGTCACCCCTTCCTTATCTGCGCTTACTGAAAATAAATTTCAGTTTGAGGACTTTTGCGTACATATCCAATCAGATGTTACGCACGAAGAAAATACTATTCCGAAACCTGCTGCTGTTGAATTTAAATCAAATAAAAAATTACCATGGAATACTGCAAAATGGTTTTCCCATGTCTATAAGGTATATGGAAGTACACATAAATATGAAGCCGGAAAACTTTATCTGGATGCCTGTTTTTTGCAATCCCCTGATAGCGGGCTTTTAACAGAGGATGGTTTCATTAAATTTGTCAGTACATACCTTTATGGATGTTATTTTGCTCCTGCTGGACTAAGCCAGTACGAAGAAATTAAAAGAGACAATTATGGAATAGAGTACGATTCAGTAGATAACAAAAATTGCCAGATTAGTTTTATCTGCAGCAAAGGAAATGGTTTCCAGCGGCTTTTGAATTTTTATAGTTGTTCGGATAATAAGGTTTTATTAGTTGAGGCTGAGTATTGGGGGGAAGTCCCATCGGTTGAGAGTGCGGTGAAAGAGCTTTATGGAAATATATTGTCCTCCATTAAAATAATGAGTAATCGACAAGTTGAAAATCCAATAACCTTTTCAAGGATGGTTGGTGCCAGTGTCAAGCCTCCAGAGCCATTTGATCTACAATTTCCATCAATAACAGAGTTTGAAGAGTTTTTATATAAACATGCAGAAGACCCTATTGCATGGGCGATTTTTCAGAAATCTCCCAATTATTCGGGGTGGTTTGGTGCACAATATTCGGCTCATCGAATCATCTATAAACGATTGTTGAATGAATATAATAAAAACTGTTTGGAGCACTTCAGGGTTTGAAAAATATGAAACAATTTCCAAATCATTACCCAAATTTGCATGGAAAAATAAAAAGTAGAAATTTTGAGTTTTCTCTAAATGGCCAGTTAATAGCAAGTATCAGTTATGTTGTTCCTTGGAAATTTGAA
>CAMLRJ010000424.1 GCA_946482345.1 uncultured Cellvibrio sp. | reverse complement strand
AAATCGCTGAGTTTAATATGATTGTCTGCGGCTAATAAAATATTGCTGGGACGTAAATTGCCATGAATGATACCTTGCTCGTGAGCACAGGCTAATCCCAGACAAATTTGTTGTGCCATTAACATCCATTGCCCCAAAGTAAATGCGTGCGTGAGCCTGTCTTGCAAACTGCCACCCGCCAAATATTCTGATACCACAATAAAAATTCTTTCATTTTTTCCTGAACCCAACACACGAATAAGATGCGGGTGCTCAACCGATTTTAATTTGGCGATGGATTGCGGTGCGTTGTGTAATTGTTTCAATCCCTGTTTTTTAATCACCAATAATCGATCATGTTTGGGATCACTTACCAAATAAGTTGCACCGAAAGGATTTTCTTTTAATACATCCAGCAATTGATAATTGGGGGGAATGCGATCTTGCGCTGATTCCAATCCCCATCGATTGGATTGCAAATGCCGGCCCTGTGCAATGACTAATAATTGTTGCCGAATATCCGCAACACTGGCCGGACGATCAAAAGCATTGGGTGAGATACTTTGTTTAATTATTGGAATCATGGCTTTTAGATAAGCTTGCTCGGTGGCGTTTGAATAGATGTTGATATTTTGCAAGCCGCCCGAACATTCTGAAGGTAAAACACCAAACAAGAGTTTGTGCATTAAAATTCCAAGCGAATAAATATCACTGGCGTGACTGGTGTAGGAAACGCCGGAATGTTGTTCCGGTGCCATGTATTCTTCAGTCCCCATCACGCGGTTGTCGGTGGATTCATTGGTGGTGTTGGCCGTGAAGTAACCGGAAATTCCGAAGTCCACCAGGCGCACAATCCCTTCGTAATCCACCAACACATTTTGTGGTTTGATATCGCGGTGAATGATGCCGTTGCGATGTGCATAAGCCAATGCGCTACAGAGCTGTAAAAGAATATCGATTTTACGATTGATATTGATATCATCGCGTTCAACGATTGCATCCAGGCTGATGCTTTTTACGTAAGGCATTACAAAAAATGGCAGGCCTTGATCCGTTGTTCCGCGATCAATCACCTGAATAATGTTGGGATGATTTAATTTTGCGATCAGCGAAGATTCCTGTTCAAATTGTTGCTGCAGTTGGGAATCCTGTGACAGTTGTGCATCCAATACTTTTATAGCAACGGGCCGCGATAACGATTTTTGAACGGCCAGATATACACTGGCCATTCCTCCTGCGCCTAGCAGGGTTTTAATGTGATATCCGGGAATGGTTTGCATAACGTTATCCCTTGAATTTGAATTGAGTATAGATAGAGATGTTGAATTCCACCGAAAAAAATCGACTGTTAAGTCAACAGCTTGGTGAGCTTTTATTGAAGAAACACTGGATGTTATGCACGGTGGAATCTTGCACTGGTGGTGCGCTTGCCAGTGCCATCACCAGCATTCCGGGAGCTTCGCAATGGTTCGGTTACGGGTTTGTCACCTACGCCAATAATGCGAAACAGAAATTGTTACAAGTCTCGGAAAAAACACTCGCAGAGCAGGGGGCAGTGAGTGAGTTGGCGGCAAAGGAAATGGTATCGGGCGCAAAAGAGCTTTCGGCTGCTGATGTTGCCATTGCCGTTACGGGTGTTGCCGGGCCATCCGGTGGAAGCCCGGAAAAACCGGTTGGCGGTGTCTGGTTCGCCTTTGCAATGGAGGGGCGAATTTTTACAAAACATCATGTTTTTCAAGGGGATAGACTGGAGATTCAATCTCAGGCAGTGGGTGCGGCACTGGAGACGCTTTTGGCTTTACTGGAGGCTAATCAAAAAAATACTGTATAAATTACTAGTGCTGGTTGCACATACAGTGTTATCTGTGTATGCTTCCAATCACTGCTGCAAACAGCCTGTTATGGCCAGCAGACAAGAATTCAAGTTCATTTATTTATTAATCATGTTGAGGTGTGAAATGGATGCAAACAAAGAAAAAGCGTTACAAGCCGCGTTAAGCCAAATCGAACGTCAATTCGGCAAGGGAACTGTGATGCGCATGGGCGATAAAGAACAAGTCGCTATCCCTGCAATTTCCACTGGTTCTCTTGGGTTGGATGTCGCTCTGGGAATTGGCGGTTTACCTAAAGGCCGGATCATCGAAATTTATGGCCCTGAATCTTCCGGTAAAACAACATTAACACTGCAAGTGATTGCTGAAGCACAGCGTGCTGGTGGTACATGTGCATTTATTGATGCCGAACATGCGCTCGATCCGATTTATGCCACCAAATTAGGTGTAAATGTTGAAGATTTGATTGTGTCCCAGCCTGACACAGGCGAACAGGCTTTGGAAGTGACTGACATGTTGGTGCGTTCCGGTGCGGTGGATGTTTTGGTTGTCGATTCGGTTGCCGCCTTGACTCCACGTGCTGAAATTGAAGGCGAAATGGGCGATCACCATGTGGGTTTACAAGCGCGCTTAATGTCTCAAGCCTTGCGCAAAATTACTGGCAATATCAAAAACGCCAATTGTCTGGTGATCTTTATTAACCAGATCCGTATGAAAATCGGCGTCATGTTCGGTAACCCCGAAACTACTACCGGTGGTAATGCATTGAAATTCTATGCCTCAGTTCGTCTGGATATACGCCGTATCGGTGCGGTAAAAGAAGGCGAAGAAGTGATTGGTTCAGAAACTCGTGTGAAGGTCGTCAAAAATAAAGTGGCGCCACCCTTCAAGCAAGCAGAATTCCAGATTCTCTACGGTTCAGGTATTAACCGTATGGGCGAAGTTATAGATTATGGCGTGAAGCTGGGACTTATCGATAAAGCGGGTGCCTGGTATAGCTATCAGGGAAACAAGATCGGCCAGGGTAAAAATAATGTGATGAAATATCTGCAGGAAAACCCGGCAATCGCTCAGGAACTGGAGCAAAAGGTTCGTGATGAATTGTTGGCGAGTCCGGCGTTGTCATTAAGTGCTGGCGGTGATGCCGGTGAAGATGTGGATGCTTGATTGGTAATTTTTTGTAACCCTGCAAAAAAGGATTCTTCTGCAGGGTTGTTTGATCAGTCTCGGCTCAGTATGCTGTTGAACATCTGTAGCGTTTAAAGAGGCATTTATGAAATTACTGCAAAAATTTTTATTCATATCATTTTCTCTGTTGATTGCAGCTTGTGCGCAGCAACCGAGTGTTGAAACAGACCATAAAGCGGGTTTTGATTTTTCCGGATTAAAAACTTTTAAAGTATTGGAATCCAAACAGGAAACCAAAGCGGATTTATTGATTTCCCCTTTTACTCTTGGCCATATTCATGCAGCCCTTGAATCGGAATTAGCCAAACGCTATCAATCTGTTCAGGGCGATGCAAAACCTGATTTCACTGTTTCATATCACGTCATAGTGGAAGAAAAAATTGATCCCAATAGTTATGACGCTCTTTATGGTTTTGGTGTGTATGGCAGGGGTTATTATCGTTACCCCTATCCCTATGCATCGCCTTACCTTTATGGTCCAAATCGTGTGCGTGTGTTTAATCAGGGCAATTTGATTATTGATATTGCGGATGCCAAAACGGACAAACCCATTTGGCGTGGTGTGTCAGAAAAACGTTTGGGACGCAAAATGAGTCCTGCCCAACAGCGTGAAGTTTTGACTCAGGCTGTTATTGAAGTGTTGTCACAATTTCCTCCGGTTAATTAATTGATATTGAATTCCTTAAGTGCTACTCAACTTCGTCTGGCCGCTATGAATTTATTGGCCAGACGAGAATATTCAGCAGAAGAACTTCGCCAGAAGCTTTCTCAAAAATCCGCTGATCATAATTTGATAGAGCAGGTCATCGAAGGATTAATGAAGGATGGCCTGCAGTCAGATGAACGTTTCACAGAAGCATTTACCAAAATGCGATTAAATCAGGGAAAGGGCAGTATAAAAGTTCGGTTTGAACTCAAGCAAAAAGGTATTTCATCACAGCTGATTGATACCTATGTCGATGCAGAAAATGATCAGTG
>CAMLRJ010000423.1 GCA_946482345.1 uncultured Cellvibrio sp. | reverse complement strand
CGACAACGGTTTTTATTACGACGTCGATCTTGAGCACAAATTAACTGATGAAGACATTGCGCGTTTGGAAGAACGTATGTTGTCTCTTGCAAAAACTGAATACAACGTAGTGAAAAAGAAAGCCAGCTGGCAAGAAGCTTATGATGTTTTCACTGCGCGTGGCGAAACCTACAAGTTGGAAATTTTGGATCGCGATGTTCCTAAAGATGCGACACCAGGTTTGTATCATCACGAAGAATATGTCGATATGTGTCGTGGCCCGCACGTGCCGAATATGCGTTTTTGTTTGAATTTTAAATTGATGCGAGTTTCCGGTGCTTATTGGCGTGGTGATTCCAACAATAAACAATTGCAACGCATCTACGGCACTGCATTTGCCGATGCCAAACAATTAAAAGCTTATTTGAATTTGTTGGAAGAAGCGGCGAAACGCGATCACCGCAAACTCGCGAAAAAATTTGATTTATTCCATCTGCAAGATGAAGCACCGGGCATGGTGTTCTGGCATCCGAAAGGTTGGACATTGTGGCAACAGATTGAACAGTACATGCGTGCCAAACAGCAGGAATGGGGTTATCAGGAAGTTAAAACGCCGTTGATTATGGATCGTGTCTTGTGGGAAAAATCCGGCCACTGGGAAAATTATCGTGACAACATGTTCACCACTGAATCCGAAAAACGTGAATATGCCGTTAAGCCAATGAACTGCCCTGGACACATTCAGATTTTTAATCACGGTTTACGTTCGCATAAAGATTTGCCTTTGCGCTTGGCTGAATTTGGTTCTTGTCATCGCAACGAAGCGTCAGGTGCATTGCACGGCATTATGCGTGTGCGCGGATTTGTGCAGGATGATGCGCATATCTTCTGTACTGAAGATCAGGTGGTGAATGAGGTTTCGTCTTTTAACCAAATGTTGAAATCGGTTTACGATGATTTTGGTTTTACTGATATAGCCGTGAAGTTATCGCTTCGCCCTGAAAAATACGCAGGCAGTTTGGAAACCTGGAATAAAGCTGAAGAAGGTTTACGTCATGCATTGCGCGCCGCCGGTCTTGAGTGGGAAGAGTTGCCGGGTGAGGGCGCTTTCTATGGTCCGAAGATCGAATACCAAATTAAAGATGCATTAGGTCGCTCATGGCAGTGTGGGACTATTCAGTTGGATTATGTGTTGCCCGAGCGATTGGATGCCGAATATGTCGCCGATGACAATGCTCGTAAGCGTCCGGTGATGTTGCATCGCGCGATTTTGGGATCTTTCGAACGCTTTCTGGGAATTTTGATCGAGCACTATGAAGGATCTTTCCCGGTTTGGTTGTCACCAGTCCAGGTTGCGGTGGCTAATATCACCGATAATCAGGCGGATTATGTCCGAAAAATCGAAAAAACCTTGCGAGATAAGGGCATTCGAGTGATTCCGGACTTGAGAAACGAGAAGATCGGCTTTAAAATCCGCGAGCACACCATACAGCGGGTTCCCTACCTGCTCGTCGTTGGCGATAAAGAGGTTGAAAATCAATCAGTTGCAGTGCGTACGCGCGACGGCAGCGACCTTGGTGTTATGACCCTTGATGCTTTTATTGATCGCTTGACCGCCGAAATAGCGCGTCGAGGCAGAGTTTTTTCTGCTGGCGAATAAAAAAGATCAAGAATCGATTAATTTTTTGGAGATACGATTATCAAACGAGACAATCCACCCGCCGCTACCAACAAAGGTAATTCTAAAAAAGCGCGGATCAATGATCAGATAGAAGCCAAAACCGTTCGTTTAATTGATGCTGAAGGGACACAAGTCGGCATAGTTCCATTGAGTGAGGCGCTGGCGAAAGCTCAGGCAGCCACTCTGGATTTGGTGGAAATAGTCGCTGACAGTGATCCGATAGTCTGCAAGATCATGGACTATGGTAAACATCTGTTTGAAATCAAAAAGACCAAAGCGGCTGCCAAGAAAAAACAGAAGCAGCAGCAAATCAAAGAAATGAAATTTCGCCCAGGGACGGAGGAAGCGGATTATCAGGTGAAACTGAAAGCTGTAATTCGCTTCCTGGAGCATGGGGACAAGGCCAAGATAACTTTAAAGTTTCGTGGCCGCGAACTTGCCCATCAGGAGTTAGGTATGGAAATGATGCAACGCATCGAGACTGACCTGACTGAGATGGGCGCCGTGGAGCAGGCTGCCAAAATGGAAGGTAAGCAGCTCACTATGGTGATCGCCCCCAAAAAGAGGAAATAGTCGGGCTTTTAGCTGCCTTGATTGTTTCAATGATGCGATTTGCATCGATATTTACCCAAAAGTGTGGAGTATACACATGGCAACCAAAGCTAAAGTACACAGTGGCGCATCCAAGCGCTTCAAAAAGACGGCTGCTGGCTTCAAGTTCAAACACGCGAACAAGAGCCATATCCTGACCAAAATGACTACCAAACGTAAGCGCCAATTGCGCGGTACCAGCATCGTTGATGCAGCTGATGTACCACGTGTTAAGCGTATGTTTCGCGCCATCTAACCGGCGTTTATCAATAGACATTTTGAGGATTGAGATATGGCCCGTGTTAAGCGTGGTGTAGAGGCGCGTCGTCGTCACAAGAAAGTTTTAAAGCAAGCGAAAGGTTATTACGGTGCACGTTCACGTACATTCCGTATGGCCAAACAAGCTGTGATCAAAGCTGGTCAATATGCTTACCGCGATCGTCGCGTGAAAAAGCGTAATTTCCGTGCTCTGTGGATCACTCGTATCAACGCCCAATCTCGTGCGGAAGGCGTGACATACAGCCAATTGATTGCTGGTTTGAAGAAAGCCAACATCGTATTGGATCGTCGCGTTCTGGCTGATTTGGCGGTTCACGATAAAGCTGCGTTTGCTGCTGTTGTTGCCAAGGCTAAGTCAGCTCTCGCTGCTTAATCGCCCAACAACGTCGGTGTGATGTTTGCGCCGATAAAAAACGCGATAAAAAGGGGAGGAGCTTACGGGTTCTTCCCTTTTTTTATAATTTAATTTTATTTGGAATAGCAGATGGAAAATCTCGCTGCGCTTGTTGAAGAAGCGCTTAAATTAATCAAAGCTGCAAGTGATTTAAACACGCTTGAAAATTTGCGTGTTAATTATTTGGGTAAAAATGGCAGTATCACTGCGCAGATGAAAACGCTGGGGAAATTATCACCCGAAGAGCGTCCTGCGGCTGGTGCGGAAATTAATAAAGCAAAAGATGCAGTACAAAATGTCTTGAATGCTCGCAAAGAATTGCTTGAGCAAGCAGCTATTACTGAAAAATTAGCAAGTGAAGTTATTGATGTGACACTTCCCGGTCGTGGACAAAACATCGGTGGTTTGCATCCAGTCACGCGAACTTTGCAGCGCATAGAAGATATTTTCCGTGCTGTGGGTTATACAGTCGAAGTCGGGCCTGAAATTGAAGATGATTATCACAATTTCGAAGCACTGAATATTCCGTCGCATCATCCCGCACGTGCCATGCACGATACTTTTTATGTGGATGATACTCACGTACTGCGCACGCATACATCACCTGTACAAGTACGCACTATGGAAAATAAAAAGCCACCGATTCGTGTGATTTGTCCCGGTCGCGTTTATCGTTGTGATTCGGATATGACTCACTCACCCATGTTTCATCAGGTCGAAGGTTTGGTTGTCGATAAAAATATTAGTTTCGCCGATTTAAAAGGCACTATGGATCAATTCCTGAAAACATTTTTTGAAGCTGATGTGCCAGTGCGTTTTCGCCCGTCTTATTTTCCCTTTACAGAACCTTCTGCTGAAATGGATATTCAATGTACGCAATGTCGCGGTAAAGGTTGTCGTATGTGTAAAAATTCTGGATGGTTGGAGGTGGGCGGCTGTGGAATGGTGCATCCGGAAGTGTTTAAAGCCAGTGGTGTTGATGCAGAAGTCTACACAGGTTTTGCATTCGGTATGGGTGTTGAGCGCCTCGCCATGTTGCGTTATGGCGTAAATGATTTGCG
>CAMLRJ010000422.1 GCA_946482345.1 uncultured Cellvibrio sp. | reverse complement strand
TATATCTTAAGGCATTTTACTAAGAGGCTTTTGATTTCGGCCAGACAGGAATTTGACCTGTACTTTCATATTCAGGAAATATAGTGATATTCGCTACTATGCCTTCATGCACCCAAGCCAATATTTGATATTGCTCCGAGTCATAACTTTTTCCATTTTCCTGAAAATCTTCGTCCAGTAGAAAATGTGGGAAGAGAGTAAGAAAATTCTCTTCACTCATACCGATGATAGATTGTGAATCCAGCGTTGCTGACTCATCAAAAACAGTAATAGAACCCAATAGATATAAATCTTCTTTGCCAAATGCCAATTCAATTCCAGCATCAAATTCCCAACGCTCTTCATCTGAATCTTTTTCCAAATGATCCGGTTTCCCTAAAATTTTCTGCACCTGATTTTTATTCATTCCGAGTTGAATGTCATCAACTCCAATTTTGGGTAATATTTTCATAGATATTCACTTCTGTGTGGCGGTGATTTGCGGATGGCAGCTTACAAGGTTTTGCGGCAAGGTGTGAGGGTCTTTTTATCCGGTGATTATGCGCCGATAGTGCTTGTGCAAAAAAATAAATGATGCCGGATTATTATTGCTGCAAGTTTAAATCTTCACCCCGCTAATCCCTCCATCCAAATGCAAAACCTGCCCCGTCATCCAGCTTGATGCCGGGGACAATAAAAAATTGGCGAGAGATGCAATTTCTTCAGGCTGACCAATTCGTTTTAATGGATGTTTTTGTGCGGCGGTTTCAATTTTTTCGGGAGTATTGGTGAGCTTTTCGGCGAGCGAGGTTTGGGTGAGGGAAGGGGCTATGGTATTTATGCGGATTTGGGGTGCCCATTCCGCTGCGAGGCTTTTGGTCAGACCTTCTATCGCCGCTTTGCTGGCAGCGATGCTGGCGTGGTAGGGCATTCCGGTTTGCGCTGCGACGCTGCTGAACAGGACTACAGCGGCATCGGATGATTTTTTTAGACGGCTCTGTGTCGCTTGCAAACAGCGAACGGCACCCAAGAGGTTGATTTGGAAATCCTGTAAAAAATCCTCTATGGACAAACGGTTAAAAGGTTTCAAAGTGATGCAGCCAGGACAGTAAACAACTCCATTAAGAGTGTCAGGTAACTGATTGAATATACTTGAAATATCACTCATAAAATCAGCTTCAAAAAAGTGACATCCCGGGATATCCACTGAATTTCTGGCAACAACAAACACCTCATGATCAGCCTTTAATAGTTGCTCAACCAAAGAGCGGCCTATGCCTTTAGTGCCACCTGCAATCAAATAATTTGCCACAATAATCTCCAAAAAATAGACGTATTGATATTTCTACCCTGCGGCTACGAAGCCAAATTTGATTTGGATCTATCACTGAGAATATTTATACATTTTCCTTGCTTTGTATAAGTTTTAGCGTATACCTATACAAAAGGTTAACTTTGTATAGGTTTGACAATGAACAAAATTCCCGTGGGTGTGAGCCAGTGTCTTTTGGGCGAGAAGGTCAGGTATGACGGGGGTCACAAGCACAATCGGTATTTAACGGAAGTTCTGGCTAATTATTTTGATTACAAGTCAGTTTGCCCTGAAGTGGCGATTGGTTTGGGGATTCCGCGTAAGCCTATTCGTTTGGTGTTTAAGGATGGTGATACACGTGTTGTAGGCGTTGATAATCCTGAATTGGATGTGACCGATGCATTGAAAGAACAAGCGGAAATGGTCGCTCAACAAATGCCGGATATTTGCGGTTATGTGTTTATGCAAAACTCACCGAGTTGTGGTGTGTTTGGCATGAAACGTTATCGCGATAACGGCTACCCGCAAGATAGTAAAGGGCGGGGCGCTTATGCTGAACGTTTAATCGAGTTGATGCCTTTTTTGCCGGTTGAAGAAGCTGGGCGTTTGAATGATGCCGGTTTGCGTGAAAATTTTATTACGCGAGTGTTTGCATTTAATGATTGGAAACAATCAGTCGAAGGTGAACCCAGCGCGAAAAAATTATTGGATTTTTATTCGCGCTATAAATATCAGGTAATGGCACACCATGTGCCCAGCTATTACGCCATAGGCCGTTTTTTAGCGAATATGCGTGAAAGGGATTTGCAAACCAGTTGCGACACATTTTTTAAACTTTTCATGCAAGCGCTTTCACATCAGGCAACACGAAAAGGTAACACCAATGTGTTGATGCATTTGCGTGGCTATCTCAAAAAAGATATTTCCGGAATTGAAAAGCAGGAATTATCACATCTGATTGAATCCTATCATTCCGGATTGGTGCCTTTGGTTGTACCTCTGACATTGCTTAAGCATCATTTATTAAAACTCGATAATCCCTATTTAAAAACACAAACTTTCTGGTCGCCGCATCCGGAAAATTTGGGTTTGCGTAATCATATAGTGGCAAATATATGAACGACCTTAAACAAGATGAATTTTTACCCATTCGGGAAATTTCGCGTTTGACCGGAATCAATACGGTCACCTTGCGCGCTTGGGAAAGGCGTTACGGTTTATTAAAACCGCAACGTACGGAAAAAGGTCACAGGCTTTATACACAAGATGATGTACAGCGTATTCAGCAAGTCCAGTATTGGTTAAATAAAGGTTTGGCCATTAGTAAAGTGAATGAGTTGGTGCAACGCACTAATCAGACTGAAGGTCAAACTGAAATCGCAGAAGTAGATTCAATTTGGGATGAATTACAAAACAATTTGTATTTATCCGCATTGGAAATGAATCGACGACAATTGGATAAGGAACTGGAAAGATTATTTTCCGAATACCCTGTGGAATTGCTGGCCGATAATGTAATGCTGCCATTGTTCAATCAGTTGCATTCTGATCCATTTCCTCAAGCATCGGTACAGAGGTTTTTCACTTCGGTATTGGAAGAGCAATTATGTCGTATGCAATATCGTCAACGTCAAACAGCGAAAGGTAAAAAAGTCCTGGTGATGATGGCGTTTCCATCTGAAGAAAAAACCATGGGCTTATTATTGAATTATGGGTTGCTAATTAATGGTTTTTCATCTGAAGTGATTAGCTATATAGACAATCATGAATTGGCTTACGCCATCAATAAATTGGAACCTGAATATCTCTGCTTATTGGGTTATCACCAGCTTGATGAGGCCATTTTGTTATCGCAGGTCAATCAATTAATTGAGTCTGAAATACAGTTAATTTTGTTGGGCGCTGTTGCAGAATACATGCAGAGTTCAGGTTATGAAGATCCCAAATCGAATATTAGATTAGTCAATCGTTTTCAAGATCTGTTACAGCAACTCATGCAGGATTGGGAAGGAGTAGATCATGCCGAATAATCTCTTGAATCAATTGCGTAGTATTTATATCCAGTTTAATTCAAAAACTTTGTCGCATTTACCTGAAATTTATGCTGAAGATATTCAGTTTCGCGACCCATTTCATGCGATTAATGGGCTGCCGGGGTTAACGAACTATTTTGAATCCATGATGCAGGATTTAATCGAGTGCCGTTTTGAATTTCATCACTCGGTAGAATTGCCTTCAGAAGCCGTATTGTTTTGGACCATGCATTATAGCCACAAGAAAATTGCCGGTGGCCGACTGTTGGAAATATCAGGTTCCAGTCATCTTAAGTTTAACGACAAAATTTTCTTCCATCGTGATTATTTTGATGCAGGAGCAATGCTATATGAGCACTTGCCATTAGTTGGCGGTGTTATAGGTTTTATCAAAAGGAGAATGAGCAAGTGACGGCTATAGTCTGGTTTCGACATGATCTGCGTATTGCGGATAACCCTGCATTGGCAAAAGCCTGCGATTTAAAAACGGGCGTTGTGGCGGTTTATATTCATTGTCAGTCCTGGGTCAGTAAACATCAGATTGCACCTATGCAATTGGATTTTGTTCGTCGTCATTTGCTTGCTTTGCGTCAGTCGTTATTGGAAAAAAATATTCCGTTAAAAGTCTATTCTGTTAAAAAATCGGCGGATATTTCAAAGTTG
>CAMLRJ010000421.1 GCA_946482345.1 uncultured Cellvibrio sp. | reverse complement strand
TCATAAAAATGGAAATTATCTTTTGGTTTTCCGGAAGATGTTTTTGCATTGGTTTTTAATTTGTCAAAATAAACCTGTGGTGTATCTGAGTTGGCGGGATTGATATCCGGTAACTCTTTGTACCAAAGATAGGTTTCATTGCTCCAGGATCGAAGAAAATTTTTCTCGTCCAGCCGAGTTCCTTTTTGATCAGGAAAAGGAATACCGGTAATTTTACTTTTACCTGTCCGGGGTGATTGACATTGGTTTTTATAAATATCCGAGTTTTTGTACTCGTCTGCTACCCATTTATCCGGGGGAGCATCGCCACCACAAGCAGACAACATCAAAGCAGCAATTAAAATTGAACCATAAATCGATTTAGTCATAGTAGGTATCCCTAGAAATAATAATCCGGCCGTTTAAAGGCTGCACAGATGTTAATCCCTGACTATCAGGATTACCAATTAAAAAGCCACTGCTGCCAATCAAACTTAATAGATTTGAACTTACACCGACACTAAACAACAGGACTGGTTCACATCTTCAGAGTGAGAAACGCATAAAAAAGCCGTCGATCAGATACCTCTGATCGACGGCTTTTTATTGGACAAGGAATTAACGAATATAACGATTAATAATATTTTCGTAGAGTTCCTGACGACCGCTTTGCAATTTCAACTCGCCGCCGGTGTTACCTATTTCGGCCAGTTGTTGCAAAGTCAATTTACCCTGTTCAAATTCAGCGCCCTTACCTGAATCAAATGATGAGTAACGCTCCCGGCGCATAGCTTCAAGAGGTGACTTTTGCAGCAGGTTGTCTGCAATAATCAAAGCGCGGGCGAAGGTATCCATGCCGCCAATGTGGCCATAAAACAGATCTACCGGATCAGGTGAATTGCGGCGCGCTTTCGCATCGAAATTCACTCCGCCACCTTGCAAACCACCACTGCGCAACAATACCAGCATCATTTCCACTGTTTCATTGATGTTGTAAGGGAATTGGTCTGTATCCCAGGCGTTTTGGTAATCGCCACGGTTGGCATCCAGAGAACCTAACATGCCCGCATCAGCCGCGGTTTGCATGTCGTGGCACATAGTGTGGCCAGCAAGAGTGGCGTGGTTGGTTTCAAGATTCAATTTGAAATCTTTATCCAAACCGTGATGACGCAAGAAACCAATCACGGTTGCCGCATCAAAATCGTATTGGTGTTTTGATGGCTCCATAGGTTTGGGTTCGATAAAAAATGTACCTTTGAAGCCTTGGCCGCGAGCATAGTCACGCGCCATGGTCAGGAAACGTGCCAGATGATCCTGTTCGCGTTTCATCTGGGTATTGAGCAAACTCATGTAACCTTCACGACCACCCCAGAACACATAATTCTCGCCATTCAATGCAATGGTCGCATCCAATGCATCTTTCAATTGCGCACCGGCATAAGCAACCACGCTGAAATCAGGATTGGTTGATGCGCCATTCATATAACGCGGATTGGAAAACAAGTTGGCAGTGCCCCACAATAATTTCACGCCTGAAGCTTTTTGTTTTTCTTTCGCGTATTCAACAATAGTTTGTAAACGCTTTGAAGTTTCTGCACGACTGCTGCCTTCATCAATTAAATCTATGTCATGGAAACAATAATAAGGTGTGCCGATTTTGGTGAAAAATTCAAAAGCTGCATCCATTTTTTCTTTTGCACGTGCAACCACATCCGGTGTTGCTGCCCATGGAAATATTTTAGTCCCGGGACCAAATGGATCATGACCGGCACCACAGAATGTATGCCAATAACAAGTGGCAAATTTGAAATGATCTTTCAAACTTTTTCCGGCAATGACGCGATTCTCATCGTAATATTTGAACGCCAGTGGATTATCGGAATCCGGACCTTCGTAACCTATCTTGCCTATGCCTGGAAAATATTCTTTGTTGCCAAGAACAATACCCATGTTTTTCACCTTTGATTTTTCAATAACACGTTTAAAAAATTTCACTCTGATTTTGGCAACAAGCCCAGCCATGCTTGATAAGCATCCTGATATTGCGCCGCTAAATTAATTTGTGGTTCTACAAGAGCAACCCGATTTAACCCAACAAATGTTTCTTTCGCCGAACTGTAGAAACCCGATCCCATCGCAGCTGCGCGCGCAGCACCTTCGGCACCGTCTGTTTCCAATAATTCCACTGCCGCTTGCGTGGTGTTAGCGAAAGCCTGAGTGAACACATCACTCAAAAACATATTGCCTTTACCCGCTCGCACCAGATTACAACTACCACCCAACGACTTGAGAACATCAAACCCCTGATTCAGCGAAAACACAATGCCTTCCTGTGCTGCACGCACCATATGCCCCAAACCGTGACGATTAAAATCCAGATTACGCAAATGCGCACCTAAATTTTGATTTTGAAAAATTCTTTCTGCGCCATTGCCGAAAGGATGAAACACCAATCCTTCACTGCCCACGGGAACTGTATCCGCCAAGGCATTCAATTGCGGATACGAAGGTGTCGCACCGGTTGAACTTATTATTTGTCGCAACCAGGAATACAAACGACCACAACCATTTACGCAGACCAACACTCCATTGCGTTTTTCTGTTTCGGTGTTGGTGACGTGCAAAAAAGTATTTACGCGTGATTGAAAATCCGCTGCCGGTTTATCGGTAACGCCATAGATAACACCGGAAGTCCCCGCTGTCGCTGCCACTTCACCGGGTTGCAATACATTCAAACTAAACGCATTGTTAGGTTGATCGCCAGCACGATAACAGACTTTTACACCTGCATTTAATCCCAATAATTTTGCAACCGTCGGTTTTACTTCGCCCTGAACACCCAAAGCAGGAACCAGATCCGGAATTAATCCGCTTTCTATTTTCCAATGTGCAAGCAATTCAGTCGCTACACGACTCTCTTTAAAATCCCACAAAGTACCTTCTGAAAGGCCTGATGCAGTAGTGGTAATTTCTCCGGTTAATTTCATTGCAATAAAATCACCGGGCAACATAATTTTGTGAATCTTGCTAAAAATGTCCGGTTGATTTTGTTGCACCCATCTCAACTTGGCTGCCGTAAAATTTCCGGGTGAATTCAATAAATGTCCAAAACAATAATCTTGCCCCAAATCATTCAGAGCCTGATTACCATAAGGAACTGCACGACTATCACACCAAATAATTGAAGGCCGCAAAACCTGTTGCTGTTGATCAACCAGAACCAAACCATGCATCTGATAAGAGATGCCTATGGCGGTAATATTTTCAGAATTAAAACTGCCTTTATCGACTAATTTGGCAAAACCTTTTTGTACACAGTCCCACCAGATTTCAGGATCCTGCTCTGCGAATCCCGGTTGCGGACTTTGAATGGACAGCTCGGTTTCAGGGTAGGACAAACTGCCAAGGCTTTTACCACTGGAGCCGTCCAGTACCGATAATTTGACAGATGAACTTCCCAGATCAATTCCCAGAAATAGCATAGTAAAACTCATAGAAAAAATGGTGGCCGGAAGGATACTCTCTTATTGTCCTTTTGAAAATAAGATAAAAACAAATTTCACTTTATGGCGCGCGGCTTATAGAATGATCAGGTTTTATCAATTTCAAACATTTTAGCTCGGAAATCATAATAACACTCTGAATTTACAGGAATTTTCTTGTGTCTAGCAAACATATACCTAACAGCAACAGCAAAAGTGGTTCGCTAAAACTGGCTGAAAATGTCATTAAAGCACTTTCCATCGATAACCTTATTTTTGGTTTGGATCATGATGAACTGAAAATACTCCTGGTTCGTCAAACTGATCCCATGCATCAGGGCAAGTGGGCGTTGCCCGGCGGCTGGATACGTTACGACGAAAACCTGCGTGATGCAGCCTATCGTTTACTGAAAGAGTTAACAGGTATTAGCGATGTTTTTTTGGAACAATTGAAAACTTTCGGCAGAGTTGATCGCTTTCCTGATGAACGCGTGGTGACGGTTGCCTATTTTGCACTGGTCAGTGCA